>DATDBV010000579.1:0-13131 GCA_036524715.1 Nakamurella sp.
AGGACGGAGATGTAGGTCATGGCGTCGCCGACGCCGAGCAGTCCGCGCGCCAACAGCGCCAGCGGGTAGTTGGTGACGAGCGAGAACAGCAGTTGAGCCGAGCCCATGATCAGCGTGGCGGCCAACAGCATCCGGCGGGGGCCGAACCGGTCGATCAGGATGCCGGCCGGCACCTGCATGGCCGCGTAGACGCCCAGCTGCAGCATGACGAAGGTGCTCAGCTGGCCGGCGGTCAGATCCAGCCGCTCGGCGGCCATCGGCCCGGCGACGCCGAGCGACGTGCGGTGGAGGACCGCCAGCAGGTAGCAGCCGACGGCGATGCCCCAGATGACCAGCGGACGGTGGGCGAACCAAAGCCGCGTGTTGCGCAGAACGTTCACGCCGTCACCCCCCGGCCGGCCTCGCAGGCTCGCCCGCCCGGTTGGGGGTGCTGGCGTCTGTGCTGATGGTTCGCTCGGCAAGCCTCACTCACGACCGCACGCCCCGCAGGGCGCGGTCCGCATGGCGCAGGTGCTCCCGGGTCAGGTGCTCGGCAAGGGCGAGGTCCGCGTGCCCGATCGCGGCGGCGATCGCCTCGTGGTCGGCGACCGTACCGCGCATCCGGGCGACGTCCGGTTCGCCGTCCGGACCGGACAGGTTGGCCGCACCCATCCGCAGCTGGCGGTCGCGCAGGGAGCCGTAGAGGCGGATCAGGATCATGTTGTTGTCCGCCGCGACGATGGTCGCGTGGAACGTGCGGTCCGCGGCGACGTAGGCCGGGATGTCCCGTGTCTCGGCGGCGGCCCGCAGGTCGGCCAGCGGTACCTCCAGCGCCCGGGCGACCGCGGGTCCGCGGCCGGACTCGATCACCTCGCGGGTGCAGTGCGACTCCACCAGCAGGCGGGTGGCCAGCACGTCCCGCCACTCCTGGGCGGTCACCGGCAGCACCAGCGCGCCCCTTTTGGGCAGCAGCCGGATCATCCCCTGCGCCTCCAGGCGCAGCAGCGCCTCGCGGACCGGCGTGCGGGACACCCCCGTCTCGGCGGCGATGGCGCCCTCGGCGAGCAGCTCGTTGTCGGCGTACCGGCCGCTCAGGATGCCCTGACGCACGTGCTGGTACACCCGATCGGCGGCGGACGGTGTGCTTGCTGTATCCATGATGTATCTATGATGCGCGACGGCGCCGAACGGTTCCAGTACTCGCGAGTTGGCGTGACCAGCGTCACGCCAGGGTCCTTGGTCCCGGGCTCAGCGGTGCGCCGATCACGCCGGAGCTTCGCTGATCATTTCCGCGCGCTTGTGCCTTGCCCGGTTCGGGACGGGTTTGATCAGCGAATCGCGGTCGGCGCGGCTTGGCCAACCAGCGCCCCCGAGCTCAGCGTTCGAGGACCTCGCGCAGCCGGCGCACGGCGTCCAGCGGCTCGCCGAGGTGGGTGAAGCCGGCGGATCGGACATGCCCGCCCCCGCCCAGTGCCTCAGCCGCTCGGGCCACGTCGACGCTGCTGCGCGAGCGCAGGGACACCTGCCAGGAATCCGGCCCGGTCTGCTTGACGACGGTGGCCACCTCGGCCTCCTGGGCGGTGCGCAGGATGTCGATGACCGAGTCCAGCTCCTCCTGGCGCAGCCCGTCGCGAACTTCGTCGTCGATGATCGCGTAGACCAGCCCGGCCCCGCCGGCGACATCGGGATCCAGGCCGGCCCGGTCGAGGACCCGGGCGAGCATGCCCAGCCAGCCGAAGGGATGCGAGTCGGTGATCGGGTGCAGCACGTCCATCGGCCGCACCCCGGCGTCGATTAACCGCGCGGCCAGACGGTGCACATCGGCGTCTGCGTGCCGGAAATGGCCGGTGTCGGTGGCCAGGCCGGCGTACAGGTTCTCGGCGATGTCCCGGTCGATGGGGATGCCCAGCCGGTCGAGCAGCCGGGCGACGAGCACGGCGGTGGCCTCGGCGCCGGTGTCGATCAAGTTGTCGCGGCCGAAGCGGGTGTTGGACGCGTGGTGGTCGATCACCAGGCTCATCGGGCAGGCATCCAGCACCCGGACCAGCGACCCCAGGCGGTCCCGGGAACCGACATCGAGACTGACGAACAGGTCCGACCCGTCAGCGACCAGCTCGTCCGCGGCGACGACGAGCGCCATGCCCGGCAGGTGCCGCAACGATTCGGGCACGGCGTCGGGCTCGGCGAAGGCGACCTTGACACTCGTACCCCGCCGGGCCAGGCCCAGGCCCAACGCGAGGGCGCTGCCCAGCGCGTCGGCGTCGGGATGCACGTGGGCGACCAGGACGACCGATCGGGCGGCGGCCAACAAGCCGGCCGCCACGTCCATGTCCCGGGTCGGCGACCCGCTCGCCCCCGCTTCGAGCGAAACCGCCGCGGCCTCAGCCATCGTCGTGGACATGCGCACGCGTCCCCCGCGAGTGCGGTTGCGGATCGTGCGGGTGTCCGTCACGGCGCCTCCGGAAATCGATTGCCGGCCCGAAGACCTGCAGACTGCTCGGTCGGATCGGCCGACCCTGCGGGATCACCGTGTTCGGGGGTGTCCGTGATGGATCGGCCGTCGGCCGGCTCCCATGCCGACGCATGGTTACGGTACCCGCTCGCCCTGTGCGTGTGCCCCGCCGTCCGCCGGAACCGATACCGGATCCGATCCGGTCGTGGCGGCATCGGTGTCGGCAGCCTCGTCGACCCCTTCGTCTGCCTCGTCATCGGCGATCCGTGGCGCCTTGTACGGGTCCGCATCGCCCGCGTATCTCGCGCCGGCCGCCTGCTGCGCGACCCGGGCGTCGGCGTCCCTGGCCGCCGCCAGCAGCTCGTCGATCCGGTGCGCGTTTTTCGGCACCGCGTCGAGCCGGAAATCCAGCGTCGGAGTGAACTTGATGCCCGTCTGCGCACCGACCGCGGACCGGAGCACTCCGGTCGCGCTGGCCAGTCCGGACCCGGCCGCGGCGACCACGTCGTCGTCGCCGTAGACGGTGTAGTAGACGGTGGCCTCCCGCAGATCGGGGGTCACGGTCGCGGCGGTGATCGTCACCATGTCCAGCCGCGGATCCTTCACCTCGTGCTGGATCTGGGTGGCCACGATGCTGACGATGCGCTTGGCCAGCCGACGGGCCCGGGCGGTGTCCACCATGGTCGTTCTCCTTGTCGAACCTATTCGTCGTGCGTGCCGAACACCCGACGCCGGGTGGACAGCACCTCGAACTCCACTTCGCCGACCACCTGCCGTTCACAGGTGTCCAGCACTCGCTGCACCTGGGCCGGGTCGCCGGCCACGGTAGCCACCGCGATCAGGGCCCTGCGATGCCGGTCGGGGTCGCCGGCCTCGGTGGCCGCGACCTCCAGCCGCCGCAGCCGGGCCAGCACCGGCCGGACGATCGCCCGCTTGTGCTTGAGCGAGGAGACCGCGCCCAGCAGGACGTCGCATTCCAGGACGCCGACGTACACGGCGTCCTGATCCACGCGGCTCACGGTTCACCACCCCCCCAAACTCCTGTTGATCATGGCGCGCTGCCTCCGCCGGCACGGCGTGTCGCCGATACCACCGGTGTGTCGCCGGCAGCGCGCCATGATCAACTTCGAGATGGGCGGGATGCGGGCTAACCGCGCGGCTTCTCCCGGACCTCGTAGGTCTCGATGGTGTCCTCCAGCTCGATGTTGTTCCACGAGCCCAGGCCGATGCCGCATTCGAAGCCCTCGCGGACCTCGGTGACGTCGTCCTTGAACCGGCGGAGCGAGTCGATCTGCAGGTTGTCGTTGAGCACCACACCACCCCGGAGCAACCGGGCCCGGGCGTTCCGGCGAATCTCACCGTTGCGCACGATGCAGCCGGCGATGTTGCCGAACTTGGAGGACCGGAAGATCTCCCGGATCTCCGCCGACCCCGTCTGCACCTCCTCGAACTCGGGCTTGAGCAGGCCCTTGAGCGCCTGCTCCACCTCGTCGATGGCCTGGTAGATGACCGTGTAGTAGCGGATGTCGACACCCTCGCGGTCGGCCAGCTCCTGCACCCCGCGCACCGGCTTGACGTTGAAGCCGATGACGATGGCGTCTGTGGTGGCCGCCAGGTTGATGTCGTCCTGGGTGATGCCGCCGACCCCGCGGTGCACCACCCGCAGGTCGACCTCCGCGCCAACGTCCAGCTTGATGAGGCTGTCTTCCAATGCCTCGACGGTGCCGGAGTTGTCGCCCTTGATGATCAGCGTGAGCTGCTCGATCTTGCGCTCGGCCAGGGCGGCGCCCAGGTCTTCCAGCGAGATCCGCCGGCGGGTGCCGATCTGGGCCTTGCGGGTCCGGGCCTGCCGCCGTTCGGCGATCTGCCGGGCGACCCGGTCCTCCTCGACGACCATGAACGAGTCGCCGGCGCCGGGCACCGAGGTGAACCCGAGGACCTGCACCGGGCGGGACGGGTGCGCCTCGGCGACGTTCTCGCCGTGGTCGCCGAGCATCGCCCGGACCCGCCCGTAGGCGTTGCCGGCCACGATCGAATCGCCGACGCGCAGCGTGCCGCGCTGCACCAGGACGGTCGCGACGGCACCGCGGCCGCGGTCCAGGTGTGCCTCGATGGCCACGCCCTGGGCCTCCATGGCGGGGTTCGCCCGCAGGTCAAGGGCCGCGTCCGCGGTCAGCAGGATGGCCTCGAGCAGACCCTCGATGTTGGTCCGCTGGCGGGCCGAGATCTCCACGAACATGGTCTCGCCGCCGTACTCCTCGGCGACCAGCCCGTACTCGGTGAGCTGCTGGCGGATCTTGTCGGGGTTCGCCCCCTCCTTGTCGATCTTGTTGATGGCCACCACGATCGGCACGTCGGCCGCCTTGGCGTGGTTGATCGCCTCCACCGTCTGCGGCATGACGCCGTCATCGGCCGCGACCACCAGCACCACGATGTCCGTGGACTGCGAGCCACGGGCCCGCATGGCGGTGAACGCCTCGTGACCCGGGGTGTCGATGAAGGTGATCAGCCGCTCGTCGTCGCCCAGGTGGGTCGCCACCTGGTAGGCGCCGATGTGCTGGGTGATGCCACCGGCCTCCTTGTCCACCACGTGGGTGTTCCGGATGGCGTCCAGCAGCTTGGTCTTGCCGTGGTCGACGTGACCCATGACGGTGACGACCGGCGGGCGGATCACCAGGTCGCTCTCGTCGCCCTCGTCCTCGCCGTAGGTGAGGTCGAAGGACTCCAACAGCTCGCGGTCCTCGTCGTCCGGGGAGACGATCTCGACCTGGTAGCCCATTTCCGAGCCCAGGAGCTCGAGGATGTCGTCGGACACCGACTGGGTGGCGGTGACCATCTCGCCCAGGTGGAACAGTGCCTGCACCATCGACGCCGGGTTCGCGTCGATCTTGTCGGCGAAGTCGGCCAGCGACGAGCCGCGGGCGAGCCGGATCGTCGACCCGTTGCCGCGCGGCAGCGCCACGCCGCCGATCGACGGCGCCTGCATGTTGTCGAATTCCTGACGGCGCTGCTTCTTGGACTTGCGACCCTTGCGGGCCGGACCGCCCTGCCGGCCGAACGCACCCGCGGCGCCGCCGCGACCACGACCGCCACCGCCGCCACCACCGGGACGGCCACCGCCGCCGCCACCGGGACCACCGGTGCCGCCGCCGGGACCACCGCGGTAACCGCCACCGCCACCGCCACCTGGACCACCGGTGCCGCCGCCGGGACCGCCGCGGTAACCACCGGGCGCGCCACCCGGACGCGCACCGGCGCCGGGCCGACCGCCGGGAGTACCCGGACGCGGACCGCCGCCGGGGGCGCCGGGACGGCCGCCCGGAGCACCCGGACGGGCACCCGGCGCACTGGAAGCACCGGGCGCGCCGCCGGGACGACCCATCGGCGGACGGGGAGCACCGGGCACCCCACCACCGGGACGCGGCGGCGCGGAGCGCGGCTGCTGCACGCCGAACGGGTTGTTGCCCATCCGGGGCGGACGCGGAGCACCGGGCACACCGCCGGCCGGCCGGGCCGGACGCGGAGCGCCGGGCGCACCCTGCGCGCCGTCCGGCCGAGTGGTCGGGGCGCCACCCTGACGGGCGGCGGGAGCGGCCGAACGGCCGGTCGAGGGCGAACCGGGGGTCTGCGGGCGCCGGGCCGGAGCACCGGTTCCCGCGGCGGGTGCGGCCGGTCCACCGGCCGCTGCCGCCGCGGCGGCCGGGCGAGCCGGAGCGGGCTGCCCGAACTGGGCCGGCCGGGAGCCGGTCGTCGGGGCGGCGGGTGCGGTCCGCGGGCCCGGCGTCGTGATCGCCGGTGGCGCGGTCCGCGCGGCCGGAGCAGCGGGTGCCGAGAATCCGGGCGTTGCCGGGGTCGTCGGTCGGGCGACCGGGGTCGCCGGACGCGCGGTGGCGCCCGATGAGTCCGTACCGGGGGCCGCCGGCGCCGCGCCTGAGACTGCCGGCGCCGTGCTGGCGGCCGCCGGCGCCGTGCTGGGTGTCGACGGGACGGAGACGGGCGGGGTCACCCCGGACGGGCGTCCGGGGGTGCCACCGGGCCGGCCGGGCTGCGCCGGTCGCGACGGGGTGACGGTCGATCCATTGGAACCAGTGGCCGCAGCTGCGCCCTTGGCCGGCGGGTTGGCCGGGAAGGCGTCGCGCAACTTGCGCACGACCGGGGCTTCGATGGTCGAGGACGGGGACTTGACGAACTCTCCGAGGTCCTGGAGCTTCGCCATGATCTCTTTACTGGTCTTGCCGAGCTCTTTCGCGAGCTCATGCACACGGGCCTTGCCTGCCACTGCTCTCCTCACGGTGAGGGCGGGCGGGTTCGGGCCGCGCTCGTCCTCTTAGTCGATGTGCCGGGTGCTGCTCATTGCTGCTTCACGGCGTGCTCACGTTTGGGTCGACCTGCTTTCTGTTCCAGGCGGCTTGTCGATCTGCTCCGTCGATCGGGCCGGGTCCGGACCGGTCCGATGCGCAGGTTCGACGCTCTCCCCGGTCTCGAGGAGATGTCGGACCTTGCTGGTGTCGAGGTGTTCGGAGACCCGCAGGGCCCGGCCGAACGCCCGACGGCGCTCTGCCATGTCGAGGCAACCAGGATCTGGATGCAACCACGCTCCCCGGCCGGGGAGGCGGTGCCGCGGATCGGGGATGACCACCCCGTCCACGACCACGACGCGCAGTAGTTCGATGGCTCGATGTTTCCGCCGGCAACCGATGCAGGTGCGCACCGGACCGGCCGGGCCGGAGGTGGCGGGTGCAACGGCAGCGGACATCGACGGTCGGGCCAACATCGAAGTCTACCGCCTTCCCCGCCGCGTCCATACCCACCCGGCACCTCGGTCCGGATCCGACCCGCCGGCGCCCCTCATCGCGTCCCGGCGGGCTGGTCCGGCACCGCGTCGCTACGGATGTCGATCCGCCAGCCGGTGAGCCGGGCCGCCAGGCGTGCGTTCTGCCCCTCCTTGCCGATGGCCAGGGACAACTGGAAGTCGGGCACGACCACCCGGGCCGCCTTGGCGACCGGATCGATCACCGTGGTGGACAGGGCCCGGGCCGGCGACAGGGCGTTCCCGACGAACGTCGCCGGATCGTCGTCGAAGTCGATGATGTCGATCTTCTCGCCGTTCAGCTCGCTCATCACCGCCCGCACCCGGGCCCCCATCGGCCCGATGCAGGCCCCCTTCGCGTTGACGCCGGAGACGGTCGGCCGTACCGCGATCTTCGACCGGTGCCCGGCCTCCCGGGCGACCGCGGTGATCTCCACCGAGCCATCCGCTATCTCGGGCACCTCCAGCGCGAACAGCTTGCGAACCAGGTTGGGGTGGGTGCGCGACAACGTGATCTGCGGCCCGCGCAGCCCGCGGGCGACGGACACCACGTAGCACCGCAGCCGCTGACCGTGCGTATAGGACTCCCCCGGCACCTGCTCGGCCGCCGGGATGATGCCCTCGACGTCGCCGAGGCTGACCACCACCACCCCCCGGGCATTGACCTTCGCGTCGGCCGACACGGTGCCGGTGATCAGGTCGTGCTCGCGTCCGGCGAAGTCGCCGAAGGTGCGCTCGTTGTCCACGTCCCGCAGCCTCTGCAGGATCACCTGGCGGGCCGTTGTCGCCGCGATCCGGCCGAAATCTTCGGGGGTGTCGTCCCATTCGCGGACGACCTCGCCGGATTCGTCGGTCTCCTGCGCCCACACCCGGATCCCGCCGGTCTTGCGATCGATCTGGACCCGGGCGTGCCCGGCGTGCCCCTGGGTGTGGCGGTAGGCGGTCAGCAGCGCGGTCTCCAGGGTGTCGACCAACGAGTTGAAATCGATGCCCTTTTCCTTCTCGACCGCCCGCAGTGCGGCGATGTCGACGTTCATCGGGTCACCCCCGCGGACTCCAGCAGGTCCTGGACGGCCGCCGGCGGCGGCGAGAACTCGACCTCGACCTTCGCCCCGGTGATGTCGCCGTACGACACCTCGACGGTCCGGACCAGATCCTTGGGTCCGACGACGGCCAGTTCGACCGCGTGGTCGCCGACCCGGAGCAGGTGACCGGTGACCGGGCCCGTCCCGGTGGAGACGGCGATCAGCCGGCCGCGGGCCCGGCGGAAGTGACGTGGTTCGCGCAGCGGCCGGCCGATCCCGGGGCTGGTCACCTCCAACGTGTAGGACTGCTCACCCATCGGATCGCCCATCGGGTCGTCGGGGTCGTCGAGCCGCTCGGAGATCTCCCGGCTCACGGCCGCGGCATCGTCGAGCGAGACGCCGTCGTCGCTGTCCACCACCACCCGCACCACCCGGCGGCGGCCCATCGAGCGCACCGTCAGCTCCTCCAGGTCGTACCCCCGGGCGGCCGTCACCTCGGTGACGATCGCCCGCAGCCGACCCTCGTCGCCGGTCACCATCGCCGCCTCCTCGTGTCCACACCCGTGCGACCTCCGGCCGGAGTGGGCGGCTGTCGCGGTGTGCAGTTGTGGAGGGAACACCCCGCGCCTGCGCCCAGCGGTGCCGGCGGTCAGTGCGAGAGCCTATCGGTCCGGGGGGCTCCGGTCGTGCGATCGGCCGGACGCCGGTGTGACGTCCGCGTGCGTTGCCGGCACCCGCAGGTGCACGCGGCTGACATGATGGCGGGGTGTCATCCGCTCCCCGCATGCCGGTCTCCCGGCGTGCGCTCCTGCTCGGCGTCGGTTCCGTCGGCGCGGCCGGGGTGCTGTCCTCGATCGCCGGCTGCAGCTACTTCGGCTCCGACGACCCGCCTGCCCCGACGATCGATCTCAACCCGGCGGCGCTCGACCCGATCAACGGGCTGATCGCCACCACCCGGCTGCACATCCTGCGGCTGGACGCGGCGATCGCCGCCGACCAGGCCGACGCGGGCAAGCTGCAACCGCTTCGCGACGATCGCCAGCAGCACCTGGACGCGCTCACCGCCGAGTACGCGCGGACCAACCCGGCCGACCCGAATGCCACCGCGGCCCAGACCACGGCCGCCCCGGTGTCCGGAGCGGTGGCCCTGCCGAGTTCGCCCGAAGCGATCGTCTCCGCCGTCCGGGGCGACGCCGCGACCGCGCAGGTCCAGTTCACCGACGCGATCTCGACCGCGTCGCGTTACCGGGCGGCCATGTACGGCACGATCGCCGGGTCGCTGGCCAGCCACCGGGCGGTGCTGGCATGACTGCGCCCACCCCCACCCCACCCCCCGGTTCGGGTTCGCCGTCGGCGTCGCCGGGCGCATCGGTCTCGCCCTCGCCGATCAGCACGCCGGTCAGCACCCAGCCCCCCGGCTCGCTGGGCCCGGACGCGCAGACCGCCATGCAGGCCGCGTTGGTCGCCGAGCAGGCCGCGGTCTGGGCCTATGCGCTGGTCGCCGCCCACGCCCGGGATCAGGCGAACATGGTCGCCGACGCCCGGTCCGGTCACCTGCTCCGGCGGGATGCGACGGCCGCCCGGCTGACCGCGGCCGGGGCCGCCGCGCCCGAGCCGGCCGCGGCCTACCAGGTCGCGGTCGACGTACATGATCAGAATTCCGCGTGGCAGCTCGCCCAGGACATCGAGTCGGACGTCGCGGCGGCCTGGCGGGTGGTCATCGGCTCGTCCGACGACGCCGAGGTCCGCGGGTTCGCCCTCACCGGCCTGTCCGAGGCGGCGGTGCGGCTGGCGATGTGGAAGCAGATCGCCGGGATCGCACCCTCGACCATCCCGTTTCCCGGCCAGTCCTGACCCGGGGGGCCAACGGGCGCGGCCGAGGGTCAGCCGCGGACGATCGCCCGCAGTCGCTCGGCGACCTCGGCCAGCGGCACCTCGGTCTTCTCGCCGGTCGCCCGGTCCCGCACCTCCACGACGCCGTTCGCCACGCCCCGGCCCACCACGCAGATGGTCGGCACGCCGAGCAGTTCGGCGTCGGCAAACTTGACCCCGACGGAGGCGTTCCGGTCGTCCAGGATCACCGAGACCCCGGAGGCGTCCAGTCCGGCGGCGATCAGCTCGGCGGTGTCCGCGATCTCGGCCGACTTGCCGGCCATCACCACGTGCACGTCGGCCGGCGCCACTTCCCGCGGCCAGATCAGGCCCTTTTCGTCGAACGACGACTCGGCGATCGCGGCGACCGCCCGGGACACCCCGATGCCGTAGGAGCCCATGGTGACGGTGACCAGCCTGCCGTTCTCGTCCAGCACCTGCAGGCCCAGCGCGTCGGCGTACTTTCGGCCGAGCTGAAAGATGTGCCCCATCTCGATGCCGCGGGCCAGGGTGAGCGGGCCGGACCCGTCGGGGGCGGGATCCCCCTCGAGCACCTCGGCCGCCTCGACCGTGCCGTCGGCGGCGAAGTCGCGCCCGGCGACCAGGTCGTACACGTGCCGGCCGGGCTCGTTGGCGCCGGTGATCCAGGCCGTGCCCGGCACCACCCGCGGATCCAGCAGATACCGGATGCCGGTCGGACCGTCCGCACCGAGCACGCCGGGCCCCAGGTAACCCTTGACCACCAGGGGGTGGTTCTCGAAGTCGTCCTCGACGAACGCCTCGACCTCGGCAGGCGCCACCTGGGCTTCCAGCCGTTTGAGGTCGACCTCCCGGTCGCCGGGCAGCCCGATCGCCAACGGTTCCCGCGAACCGTCCGGCTGCCGCAGCATCACCAGAACGTTCTTGAGGGTGTCGGCTCCCACCCACGCCCGGTCGGACCGGGGGAACGCCGCGTTGCTGTGTTCGACCAGGGTCTCGATGGTGGGGGTGCCCGGGGTGTCCTCGATGTGCGCGGCGGGCAGCCCGTCGAACGGGATCGGGTCGGGCACCGGCGTGGTGACCGCCTCCACGTTGGCCGCGTACCCGTCGGGCGAGCGGACGTAGGTGTCCTCGCCGTTGATGCAGTCGGCCAGGAATTCCTCGGACGCCGACCCGCCCATCGCGCCGGACATCGCCGCCACGATGACGTAGCGCAGGCCCAACCGGTCGAAGATCCGGATGTAGGCCTCGCGGTGACGTTGATAGGACGCATCGAGTCCGGCGTCGTCCAAGTCGAAGGAGTAGGAGTCCTTCATGACGAACTCGCGGCCGCGCAGGATGCCGGCCCGGGGCCGCGCCTCGTCCCGGTACTTGGTCTGAATCTGGTAGAGGGCCAGCGGCAGGCCCTTGTAGGAGGAGTAGACGTCCTTCACCAGCAGGGTGAACATCTCCTCATGGGTCGGCCCGAGCAGGTAGTCGGCCTGCTTGCGGTCCTTGAGCCGGAACAGATTCTCGCCGTACTCGGTCCACCTGCCGGAGGCCTCGTACGGTTCGCGAGGCAGCAACGCCGGAAAGTGCACCTCCTGCGCGCCGATGGCGTCCATCTCCTCGCGGACGATCCGTTCCACGTTGCGCAGCACCCGATAGCCCAGCGGGAGCCAGCTGTAGATGCCGGGTGCGGCCCGCCGGATGTAGCCGGCGCGGACGAGCAGCCGGTGACTGGGCACCTCCGCGTCGGCCGGGTCCTCCCGCAGCGTGCGCAGGAACAGGGTGGACAGCCGTGTGATCACTTACTGGCTCCTCGTGTGACGATCACGCCGCGCGCCCGGTCGAGGCGGCGCGCGGGCCAGCCTAGGGCGTGTCCTACGGATCATGGGCGTCGGGCTCGGATAGACACGGTGGGTGCGGACTCGTCACGATTTGACGATGGTTCGTTGGCTCGGTTGGAGGCGCTGTTGCGGGATCGGACGCCGCGGCGAGGAGGCCGTTGGGTTGATCACCGGCAGATCGGCGCCGGGGGTGATGTGGCGGACGCGCGCGGGGTGTGCATGGCGGGATCTGCCGCCCCGGTACGGGAATTGGAAGACCGTGTACAACCGGCATCGTCGCTGGTCGGGGGATGGAACTTGGCGGAATGTGCTGGACGGGTTGGGGGCCGATTGTGACCTGGTGGACGACGGCGAGTTGATGGTCAGCGTGGATTCGACCGTGATCCGCGCACATCATCACGCCGCGGGCGCCCGGCACCTGCCGCCGCGCGACATTCCGGCCGAGGTGCTCGCACCGGCCGTGCTGGAGGACGCCATCCCCCGTTCCGGCTGACACAGGGGCACCGTCGAATGAGAACAATTCCGATGAACCGCCGGAGCCGGTCAAGGACCGGGAAGCGCCGGGTCGCAGCTGGGGCGGACTGACCACCAAGATTCACCTCGCGGCTGACCAGGACTGCCGACCGATAACCCGCGTGGTCACCGCCGGGCAGCGCACGACGCGATTGCGTTCAACGCGGTGCTGGCCGACCTGCGGATCCTGCGAGGAGGCGGATCACGGTGTCGGTGCCGTCCCGATCGGGTCCTCGCGGACAAGGCGTACTCCAGTCAGAAGATCCGGAGGGAGCTGCGCCGCTGGGGCATTCGGGCCACCATTCCGCAGCCGGCGAATGTGAGTTCATGTATCGGGGGACCATCGACGTCGCCGGCATCGGAATCTGGCTCAAGAGCCCCGCGAACCATGATTCAGAGGACACGTCCCCGTGTTCCGGCTCAGTCTGCTGGACTACTTCGAGGGGCCGAAGACTCGATCAGCTTCTCCTCGAACCGATGGGGGCGCTCTGACGGCCCGAGTCGGGGTGCGCACCCCGCGACTTGGGCGTCCAGGGACCTGACAGTGCAGGTCAGAGGCCAGTGTCGTACCCCTGTTGTACGTTGCTGGCATGGATGGATCGGTGGTGGGAGACGGGTCGGCGGCCGTGCTGGTCGACTCGTTGAAGGCTGCCGATCGGGAGATGGCCAAGG
>DATDBV010000580.1:0-2264 GCA_036524715.1 Nakamurella sp.
ACCAGCCCCGAGGTGACACCGGAACGACTCGCGGCCGCCCGCAAGGCGGTGATCAGCAGTTCGATCGGCGCGGCGCTCGAGTGGTTCGACATCATCGTCTACGCGTCCTTTGCCGTCGTCATCGCGAAGAACTTCTTCCCCGACGGCGGGGCGGGTCTCGGGCTGATCCTCACCTTCGCGACGTTCGCCATCTCCTACCTCGTGCGGCCGATCGGCGGGATGTTCCTGGGCAGCTACGGGGATCGCCGCGGGCGTAAGAAGGCGCTGACGCTGACCCTCATGCTCATGATGCTGGGGACTTTGATCATGGCCCTCGCGCCGACGCACGCGACGGTGGGAGTCTGGGGTGGCGTCATCATCCTGATCTCGCGGATCATCCAGGGCATCTCGGCCGGTGGCGAGTTCGGCACGGCCACCACGTTCCTGGTGGAGACGGCGCCCCATCGCAAGGTGTTCTACGCATCCTGGCAGGTCGCCAGCCAGGGTGTGTCGATGCTGCTGGCGTCGGCGTTCGGGTTCGTGCTGTTCAACCAGCTGTCGGAGCAGGACCTGTACACGTGGGGTTGGCGTATCCCGTTCTTCGCCGGCCTGCTCATCGGACCTGTCGGTCTATACATTCGCGCCCGGCTGTCCGAAACCGAGGAGTTCAACACCGGCCCGCGCGAGCACTCGCCGATCAGGGCCACCTTCACTCACCAACTCGGCAGGGTGCTCACCGGCGCCGCGTGCGTCGGCGTCGCCACCATCTCGGTCTACCTGATCCTCTACATGCCGACCTTCGCGGTGAACAGCCTCAAGGTGTCGGCAACCGCGGCCTACCTCGGTGGGGTCGTGGCTGGGGCGGTGTTGCTGATGGGCGTCCCGTTCGTCGGCATGCTGGCCGACCGGGTGGGCCCGGTCCGGGTGATGTCCTGGGCGGCGGTGGCCGCGTTCGTGCTGGCCTGGCCGCTGTTCCAGATCATCATCAGCGCGCCGACGGTGCTCGGCCTGGTGCTGGTCAGCGCCGTGCTCGGGGTGCTCACCTCGTTCTACTTCGGCCCGCTGCCCGCCATGCTGACCGAGCTCTTCCCCACCCAGGTCCGCACGACCGGTGTCTCGGTCGCGTACAACATAGGGGTGACCCTGCTCGGCGGCATTGCCCCGCTGGTGCTCACCTGGCTGCTCGACATCACCGGGTTGCTCCACGCGCCGAGCCTGTATTACATGGCTGTTGCGGTCATTTCGCTGGTCGGCCCGATCCTGGCGCGGCGGCTTTACGGAGCGCGCTGATCTGGATCAGGGTTGTTGCCGGTGGGGTGCCGCGTCGCGGGGTAGGCGCGGCGCCATCGCCGGTGGCACGCGCCGGTCGCCAGCCCCACGGCCCGGACGATCCCGGTGAGCCGCTGTCGAGTGAACCGTGTGCGGGGTTCTCGGCCCGTGGGACCCTGCACGCGGTTCAGTCGATGGGGGCGCAGTCGGTGCGAGCGGCGCCGGTGCCGTGCCGGCCCACAGAGCAGCGTCTATTGAGCGTCCGCGTCTGCCGCCGCGGCAAGGAACCGGTCCCGGTCGACGATCACCCGGTCGATCTCACCTGCAGCGACGATCTGGGCGGAGCCGTCGATCGCCCGCACGTCGAAGGTCAACCGACGGCCGGCATTTTCGCGCGGGGATGCGGTGACCACCACAGTCCCGCCCACCGCCGTCGGGCGGCGGTGTTCGATGCGGATCGCGGTGCCGACCGTCGTCTGACCGGGTCCGATGAACGCTGCGGCTTCCCGGACACTTGCCGCCTCCATCCAGGCGATCAGCCGTGGCGTGCCAAGTACCTGAACGTCACCGCTACCCAGGGCTTCCGCGGTGTCGTTGTCGGTCACCTCGTGACGCATCCGACCACCGTACGGCCGCGGCGGCGTCACCGACCCGAAAGCGCTCTTGCCTAATCCAGTTGGTAGGCGCGCAACCAGCGCCGTCGACCCGCAGGTAACTCTGAACGCATGGCTTGCTACTGTCCGCGACAATGCCCGCTTCGCCACTTCCATCCGGGAGATCTCAAATGACCGTTCGTGCCGTCCCGTCCCGGGTGCATCGGCGACGCAGCCGGGCGGCCGCCCTGCTCGTCGCGGTGGCCCTGGCCATCCCGGTCACCCCCATCACCCTGGCGGTCGGCACGACGGTCGCGGCCGCCGAGACGGCCGTGGCCTATCGCGACCCGACACTGCCCGTCGAGCAGCGTGTCCGCGACCTCCTGGGCCGAATGACGCTCAAGGAGAAGGTCGGCCAGATGA
>DATDBV010000581.1:0-4558 GCA_036524715.1 Nakamurella sp.
TCGTCGGCGACGATCAGGTCCGGCTCGACGGCCAGCGCCCGGGCGATGCCGATGCGCTGCCGCTGGCCGCCGGAGAACTCGTGCGGGAACTTGCGCAGCGCGGAGATCGGCAGGCCCACCGCGGACAGCAGGTCCCGCAGCCTTTCCCCGCCGGTCGTGGCGATGCCGTGCGCCTTCATCCCCTCCTCGAGGATCGACTGCACCGACTGCCGCGGATCCAGCGAGGACAGCGGGTCCTGGAAGACCATCTGCATGCGGCGGCGGATCTGCCGCAGGGGCTCGGCCTTCAGATCGGCGACGTTCACCCCGTCGAAGAGCACCGACCCGTCCGTCGGCTCCACCAGCCGCAGGATCGCCCGGCCCAGGGTGGTCTTGCCGCAGCCGGATTCGCCGACCAGGCCGTAAGTTTCCCCGCGCTTCACGGCCAACGAGACACCGTCGACCGCGTAGACGTAGCCGATCACCTTGTCGATCAGCACGCCCTTGCGGATCGGGAAGTGCACCTTGATGTCGTTGACTTCCAGCAGCACCTCCGCGCCCTTGGTGGCCGCGGATAGCTCCGCGGCCGGCAGATCCGGCAATGGCTCGGATTCGTGTTTCCCCCGCTCCACGCGGTCGGTTCGGGCATCGGCCGCGGCCTGCGCGGTCAACTCGTCCGGGTTGACGACGATCGGGTCTTCCCACGCCGGCCCGGTCGTCACGACGGCTCCTTGGTCAGCTCGACAGTGCCGCTCGGACCGACAGCGGCCGGGACCACCGGGTTGTGACAGCGCTGCAGGTGATCGTGTGCGGCCTGCGGCGCGGGCGCCAGTTCGGGTGTCACCTGGCGGCAGACGTCGATTTCCCGTGAGCAGCGTGGGGCAAACGCGCACCCGCCGGTCCACGGGATGTTGTCGGACACCGATCCGACGATGGGGGTGAGCCGCTCCCCCGGCCCGGCGTCCAGCCGGGGGATCGACGCCAGCAGTCCGTGGGTGTAGGGGTGCCGGGGTGCGGCGAACAGCTCGTGCCGGTCCGCCCGCTCCACCACCCGGCCCGCGTACAGCACGTTCACCTCGTCGCACAACCCCGCGACCACGCCCAGATCATGCGTGATCATGATCAGCGCGGTGCCGTGCTCGACGACGAGAGTCTTGAGCAGGGTCAGGATCTGGGCCTGGATGGTCACGTCCAATGCGGTGGTCGGCTCGTCGGCGATGAGCAGCCGGGGCCGGCAGGCCAGCGCCATGGCAATCAGTGCCCGTTGCCGCATGCCGCCGGACAGCTGGTGCGCGTACTCCTTGAGTCGGCGCCCGGGGTCGGGGATGCCGACCGAGTCGAGCAGGTCCCGAGCCTCGCTCATGGCCGCCGACCGCTTCATGCCGCGGTGCCGCTCGAGCACCTCGGTGACCTGAATGCCGATGGGCACCACCGGGTTCAGCGACGACAGCGGGTCCTGGAAGATCATCGCCAGGTCCCGGCCGCGCCGGTCCCGCATGTCGTTCAGCGACAGTGTCAGCAGATCGGTGCCCTCGAACTCGACCGTGCCGGTCACGGCATTCCCACGTCTGGGCAGCAGCCGCATGATGGCCAGTGAGGTGACCGACTTGCCGCAGCCGGATTCGCCGACCAGACCGACCGTCTGCCCGGGCGCGACTTGGAAGCTGACCCCGTCGACTGCCTTCATCGGAGCCACCCCCCGCCGATTGAAAGTGACGGTCAGGTCGGCGACGGTCAGCAGGGCATCGATCATTGGCTCGTCGCCCCCCGCGGGCCGCTCGCAGGCTCCACGGCCCGTCCGGGTGCGACGGCGCAGTGTTGGTGATTCGCTCGGCAAGCCTCGCTCATTGCGTCACCGCCGGCTCTTGGGATCGATGGCCTCGCGCAGTGACTCCCCGAGCAGGGTGAAACCGAGCGCAACGACAATGATGGCGATCGCCGGCCAGAACGCCAGCCCCGGATGCGAGTCGATCACGTTCTGCGCCTCGCTGAGCATCTGCCCCCACTCGGATTCGGAGACGTTCTGCGAGCCAAACCCGAGGAAGGAAAGCGCCGCCGCGTCGATGATGGAGGTGGCGATCACCAGGGTGGCCTGCACGATCACCGGGGACAGCGAGTTGGGCACCATGTGCCGGAAGACGATCGCGCTCCGTTTCACCCCGAGCGCGCGGGCGGCCAGCACGTGGTCCGATTCCCGTTGCGCCAGCATCTGACCGCGCAGCAGCCGGGCGAACACCGGGATCTGCACGATCGACACGGCGATGATCACGGTAGTCAGGCTGGGGTTCTCGAAGAGCACCGCGATCGAGATCGCCAGCAGCAGGCTGGGAATCGAGAGCATGACGTCGACGAGCCGCATAATCACGGTGTCCACCCACCCGCCGAAGGCGCCGGCGGTGATGCCCAGGATCAGGCCACCGGTCAGGCCGATCATCGTGGCCAGGACGCCGACCAGCAGGGTCTGCCGGCTGCCCACCAGCAGGCGGGAGAACAGGTCCCGACCCAGGGTGTCCCCGCCCAACGGAAAGCCTGCCTGTGGCGGGGCGATCTGGTTCCGGGCCCGGGAGGTCTGGTCGACCAGCACCTGCGCGCCCGGGTCGTGCGGCGCGAACAGCGGACCGAAGATCGCCAAGAGCAGGAACAGCCCGACGATCACCGCGCCGATCCAGAACAGCGGCGACACCCTCAGTCGCTGCCAGGCCGAACCCCAGAGCGACAGGCCCTTGTCCTCGCTGCTGACCAGGGAGTCGATGCGCTGCTCGCGGGCCCGGCGGTAGGTGGTGACCATCAGCGGGTCCGGATCCGCGGGTCGATGAGTGCGTAGGCCAGGTCCACGATCGTGTTGATGATGACGAACACCGCGGCCGCGGCGATGATGACCACTTGCATCACCGGGTAGTCATTCTTGGTGAAGCCGATGGCCAGCGCTTCGCCGAGCCCCGGGTAGGCAAAGACCTTCTCGGTCAGGATCGCACCCACCAACAGCGCCCCTGTCTGCAGCCCGGTAATCGTGATCACCGGCAGCATCGCATTGCGGAGCACGTGCCGGCTGCGGATGGTGCTGTTGGTGAGTCCTTTCGCCTCGGCGGTGCGGACGAAGTCCTCGCCCTGGACCTCCAGTACGGAGGCGCGGGTCATTCGGAAGATGACCGCGAACGGGATGGTGGCCAGCGCGATCCACGGCAGGATCAGGTGTCTGATGGAATCCCAGGAGGCATCCCACTCGCGGGTGAGCAGTCCGTCCAGGATGAACAGGCCGGTGACCCTGGTGGCGTCGATGCCGGCGGTCTGCCGTCCGGACGGGGGCAGCATGCCCAGGCGCACGGCGAAGACGAACTTGAGCAAGAAGGCCAGGAAGAACACCGGTACCGCGATCCCGATCAGCGAGGTGATGATCAGACCGGTGTCCAGGAAGCCGCCCTTGCGGCGCGCGGCGTAGTAGCCCAGCGGAATGCCGAACAGCAACGCCAGGATGATCGCGCCGACCGCCAGCTCGACCGTCGCGCCGAACCTGGTGAAGAACACCTCGACGACGTCGGTGCCCGGCGAGACGCCGGTCGACTGCCCGAAATCGCCGGTCAGGATGCGGCCGAGGTACTTGACGTACTGCACGATGACCGGCTGATCCAGGCCGAGCACCCGCTCCAGCTCGGCCCGCTTCTCCGGGGTCGCCCGGTCGCCCAGCAGCGCGCTGACCGGACCGCCGGGCAGGCTGCGGAGCCAGACGAAGAGCAAGACGGACAGCACGAAGAGCACCAGCACCAGCTGCAGCAGCCGGCGCACCGTGTACCTCAGCATCGGCACCTCCGGCGCGAACGTGCGGCGACGTTCCCTGGATCGGTGTTGTCGGACTCGATCATGACGCTGCCCGCGGGAATCGGCATCTCGCCGCATTCCCGCGGGCAGCATGCGTCACCGTCGGTCGGTCAGCTGGTCTTGTAGACCGTGCTGAACCGTTCGTCGGTCAGCGGGCTGGCCACCAGGCCCTGCACGTTGCCGGCGACCACGATCGCCGGTGGCGAGTGCGAGACCGGCACGGCGGGCAGGTAGGTGCCCATCAGGTCCTGGTTGATCTTGACGTAGGCCGCGTTCCGCTGATCCGGATCGGGGTTCGCGTCCGCCTGCTTCAGCGCGTCCGACAGCGTGGCGCCCCACGGTTGCGTTGCGGTGTTGAACCGATTGTCGGTGCGAGTGAAGAAGGTCCCGATGAAGTTGTCCGGGGTGTTGTAGTCACCGGTCCAGCCGAGCAGGAACAGCTCCGCATCGTGTGCGTCGACCCCGTCCAGGTAGCCGGCGGTCCAGGGCTTGGACGTTGGGTTGACGGTGATGCCGACCGCCTTCAGGTCCGCCTCGAACGCGGTGAACACGCTCTTCGGGTCCGGCATGTACGGCCGCGTGACGTCGGTCGGCCACCAGAAGTTGACCGTCAGGTTGGACGCACCGGCCTCCGCCAGCAGATCCTTCGCCTTCTGCGGGTCATACGGGTACTTGGTCACGTCGTCGGTCCAGCCGGTGACGGTGTCCGGATAGAAGATGTCCGCGACCTGCGCACCCTCGGGTAGCTGCGAGTTCACGAACT
>DATDBV010000582.1:0-8525 GCA_036524715.1 Nakamurella sp.
CACTACCTCAGGGCTGCGCCCTTGGGGCGTCCTACGCTCCTGCGCCGACCGGACGGGCGGTGGCAGCGCGACAGCGTCGGTATTACCGATATCGGTAATAGCACCTGGCGGCGGCCAGTTCCCGCGCATGGTCCAGCACCAGCCCCGCTTGCTTCATCGTGTTCCGCGGCTCGCCGCCGACGCCGAGCGTGACGGGTGCACCCGGGCACGGCCGAGCTCGGGCCCGTTGTCGACCGCCCACCGCATCTCGACGGTCCCGCCGTAGATGGTGGCGACGAGGTCCAGTTCCGCGGCCGTCGGCGCGTGGCGCGGGATGCCGAGGGAGCACCAGGCGCAGCCGGCCCCGCCTCGGCGGCCCCCCCGGCGTCAAAAAGGTCGAACGCGCGTTCGAATCTCGCGGAGTTGATCTTGGTCGGGTCGCGAGTCTTGCGGATGGAAGGACAAAGCGTGGCTGTGGTGGATCAACACCATCCTGACCGAGGCGAACCCGCAATAACCCCGTTATCGCGGGTCGGATCGGAGGCCAGTTGACCCGCAATAACCCCGTTATCGCGGGTCGGATCGTCGAGGAGGCGACAGCCCTCGCGGTCGATCCTCCGGTGGGACAGTCGTGCCACGCAGATTCAACACGTCTCAAATCTGGAACTGACCCCGGCCGTTCGCAGCGGCGCGGGGTCCCTTCATGGTGGGAGACGAACGTGGGGCCGGCGCATCACGCGGACGGGTGGACTGTTGCCGGCGAGAACTGTTGACGGAACTGTTGACGGATAGCCGTGAGGGCCCTGAACCGGTGTTCGATTCAGGGCCCTCACCTGTGTCGAGCAAGGAGCGCCGCCGGCGGCCGCGGACTCAGCCGGCGGCAGGCCTTCCGCAGTCCGCAGCCAGTCCGCAGCACGACACTCGTTAGTCAACGGCAACACTGACCAACCAACGCAAACTAGCTGTTCAGGGCACTCGTTCCCTACGTTCCTGCTGGTCAGGGCACCGCCCGATCGGATTCCTAAACCGTGTGTCGCAGGTTCGAATCCTGCTGGGGGCACATAGTGCCTAATCAGAGCTTCATATCGTCACTTCGTTCGATTTGAGGTCGACCTCCAAGTGGTCCACTGCACGTTTATTGCACGCTTTTTACTCGTACCTCTCCCGTAAAGTGCACGCTTTCCGTAGACTCAGTGACCTGCCCCGAGCACCCATCCCTCCCGGGGAGGCCGGAAGCATCGCTGTCGTCCCGCTGGGCTACGACGTCAGCGACGACGACCGGAGGGAGGTCACCATCCACCGCCCGACCACCGACGGCGGCGACAAGTTGGACTACCCCAAGGGGACCAAGGCCGGCCAATCGATCAAGGTGGAGACACCCGACGGCGTGCGGGAGTACGTGGTGACTCGGTGGCGAGGCCTTGCGCGCATTGTCGATACCGAGCCAGTCCGGTCGGAGGACGGCGAGATCGTCCTCTCGAACGGCAAGCCGAAATACCCACCGCCAATCATGATTCGCCGGTGGGCACCGACGAAGGCCCGTGCCGAGGAGGCGACCAAGAGGGCGGCGTGGCGCAAGCTGGACGACCTGAAACGGGTCAGACAGGCTCAGCGAGAAGCCGATGAGGCGGCCCGGGCGGCCGGCCAGGCCACGTTGGAGGCAGCCAAGGCCCCCGATCCGACAACCGTCGGACAGCTACTGGGACGATGGCGGATCGGTCTGCACGACCCTTCCAGCAGGCTGCACGAGTCCACGAAAGACGACTACGAGACGGTCATCCGCTCATTGTTCGGCGAACCCCTTCGGCCGCTTCGAGGTGGTCGGGCGCGTCCCCGCTCCCCCGAGCGTCTCGCGATGTCTCAAGCGTTCGAGCCGGTCGCGGCTATGCGGCCGGCCGACGTCGACGCTCGCACGCTCAAGGACCTACTGCGGTCCGTCGCCGACACGAATGGGAAGGGCACCGCGATCAAGGCCCGTTCCGTCCTGGCACATGTGTGGGATCTCGCGATGGAAGACCGCAAGCTTGGCGTTCAGGTCAATGTCGTGCGTGCCCTCCGCGGCACAGAATCGAATCCCGTGATTCCGGACCGGACCAAGCGCGTGACGGGGCTTGACCCGAAGCATGCCCCGACGGACGACGAGTACCGGTCCCTGATCGACGCGCTTGCATCCGATCCGGAAGCAGGACCAATGATTCTTGGGAGGCGAAACAAGAGCGCGCACGGGCGAGCCGGGACCGGCGAGCCGAACGGCAAGGACATCCGCGACCTGGTCTCGCTGCTGTCTTTCACCGGGCCCCGTCAGGGTGAACTTCTGGCGTTACGCTGGTCGGACGTCTAGTTCCACGATGACCCGCACATCGTGATCAAGGGGACGCTGACGTATACACCGGGACAACCGCTACGGCGCACTCCGACCAAGACCCGCGGCGGCGCCCGGAACGTGTACCTCGTCCCGCAGGCCGCCTCGATGCTCCGGGCCCGCGCGGAGCACTTCCAAGTCGATACGACCAGCGACTCCCCGGTATTCGGGTCGCCCCAGCACCCCGACCGACTACGCGACCCCAACAACCTGAACCGCAGCATCCGAAACATCTTCAATCGGCACGGTGTGACCTGGGGACGGTCCCACATCGGCCGCAAGTATGTGGTGAATCACCTACTGGGGCATGGCGTTCCCCTGCCCGAGATTGCCAGGGTCGTCGGGTGGAGCGACGTGCTGACCGTCAGCAAGTACGCAGACACGACCGGTGCTGTCAGCGCGTCCACCAGGGCCGCGATGGAAGCCGCGCCGTCTGCACGGTGAGTTCCAGACCCTTACTTCAACGAACCCCGGAACGCCCGATTACGAATACGTCGCCGGAGTAGAGCCACCCGTGGCGTGACCCGGCGTCACTCGTCCGCCGGCTGCGCCCAGACCTCCGGCAGCGCCGCGGGCCAGTGGGCCAAACGGGGTACATTGTCGGATGTGCGGGTGTGGGCTGGCCGTACCTGAGTTGATGGTCATTATTCTGGGGGTTGGGAGCCGCCACCCGAAGCTCCTACCCCCTCAGCGGCTGGCGGCTCTCTCGCACCGTAGGCAGGCATTGTTTCCTTTAGGTTGCGGTAAGTTCACAGGTGGCTTTGCGGCTTGTGAGCAACTCATTGCGATCCTCTTTTGATATGAGTTCGTTTGCGAGGGTGCGGATTATCGCAATCGCTTTCAATTACTGATACCGTGCCGCCTGATCGCCGGCGGCCGGATCAGCCGGACCAGCAGCAGGAAGATCAACGATCAAGGGTGCCCGCGACGCGGGCACCCTTGGTTCCCGGTCAGGCCCGGGAGAACTCCGCGGCCCGCCGGAGCTGGTCGTCACTGGGCCGGACACCGGTGTACAGAACGAACTGTTCGGCGGCCTGCAGCGCGATGATCTCGGCGCCGCTGATCGTAGGCTTGCCCAGCTCGGTGGCCAGCGCGATCAGCGGGGTCTTTGACGGGAAGGCGACGACGTCGAAGACGACTGTGGCCTGTTCGACGAGTTCCTGGTCGTAGGACAGGTCGTGTTCGGCGGGACCGCCGGTCATGCCGATCGGCGTTGCGTTGATCAGCAGCGGGGCCCGCAGTTGGCCCAGTTCGTCGGCGGACCGGTAGCCGTACTGGTTGGCCAGTTCCCGTCCCGCTTCCGGACTCTGCGGCGCGACGATGGTGCCCGAGGCGAATCCGGCGTCGCGGAGCGCGGCGACGATCGCCTTCGCCATCCCGCCGGCGCCCAGGACCAGGAAGTCCAGGTCGGTCGGCACCTGGTGCCCGGCGCGCGCACGGCGATGTAGTCGGTGTTGTACCCGGTCAGGTGGCCGTCGGTGTTCACGATCGTGTTGACCGATTGGATCGCGGTCGCCGACGGATCCAGTTCGTCCATGAGCGGGATGACGTCCGCCTTGTAGGGCATGGATATCCCCGCGCCGCGGATCGGCAGGCCGCGGATACCGGCAACCGCGGCCGCGATGTCCGTGGGGGCGAAGGCCTTGTAGAGGAAGTCCAGGCCGAGTTCGTCGTACAGGTAGTTGTGGAATCGGGTGCCGATATTGCTCGGGCGGGCGGCGAGGGACACGCACAGGGAGGTCGACTTGTTGATCGTCTCGGTGCTGGGCATGAGGTTGGACCTTTCGGGGGTGGGCCCGTGGCGCCGGCTGACGCCACGGGCCGCGTCGAATGATGGATGTGCGGGTGGGAGCGGTCAGAACCCGGGTCAGGCTGTGACGCCCTCGGCGACGTCCTCGGCGTGCGCCAGCTGCTCGGTCTTCTTCGCGTCCAGGCTCATCAGGAAGATGGTCGACAGGCATGCGATGACGGCGCCGACGGCGACGGCCAGCAGGTACAGCAGCGGCTGGGAGATCAGGGCGATGACCCAGATGCCGCCGTGCGGGGCGCGCAGCTCGCAACCGAAGAGCATGACCAGTCCGCCGGCGACGCCGGAGCCGAGCATGATGGACGGGATCACCCGCAGCGGGTGCGCGGCCGCGAACGGGATCGCCCCCTCGGTGATGAACGACAGTCCGAGCAGCCAGCAGGCCACGCCGTTCTCCCGCTCGGCCTCGGTCCACAACCGCTTGCGCAGCACGGTGGCCAGGGCCAGGCCGAGCGGTGGAACCATGCCGCCGGCCATCACCGCGGCCATGATCTGCAGCGGCGGGCCGCCCGCGGCACTGGTGATCGCGGTGGTCAGGCCCGCGGTGGCGAACGTGTAGGCCACCTTGTTGACCGGCCCGCCCATGTCGAACGCCTGCATCAGGCCGAGCAGGACGCCGAGCAGGATCAGGTTGGCGCCGGTGAGGCTGTTGAGCCAGTCGGTCAGCAGCTCGGTCAGCGAGGCGATCGGACCGCCGAGGACGAAGATCATCAGCAGCCCGACGGCGAGACTGGACACCAACGGGATGACGACCACCGGCATCACACCCCGCACGCCCTTGGGCACCCGCAGCCGGGTCAGCGCCCAGGCCGCACCGCCGGCGGCGAAGCCGGAGGCCAGGCCACCCAGGAAGCCGGCGCCGAGCAGGCCGGCCAGCAGACCGCCGGAGATGCCCGGCACCAGGCCGGGCCGGTCGGCGATGGCGAAGGCGATGTACCCGGACAGGATGGGCACCAGCAGGAAGAAGAGGATCTTGCCAAGTGCGAACAGGATGCCGGCGAAACCTGCCTGGGCCAGCAGGGTCTGGAAGCTGTGGCCGTCGGTGAAGGCCACCGGGAGGTAGTTGGCGATCGGTTCGTAGGTCACCCCGTCGTAGGTGCCGCCGTAGAGGCGGGCCACCACCTCGTCGCCGCCGAACAGGAAGCCCAAGGCGATGAGGATGCCCCCGGCGGCGACGAACGGGATCATGTAGGACACACCGGTCATCAGCCACTGGCGGACCCGGGTGCCGACGCCGACCCGGCCGGCGGCCGGCCTGCTGGCCGGGGCGGCGGCGGCTGCGGCAGCCGCCTCCGGGGTGCCGGGGCTCGGGGCGTTCTCCACCGCGGCGATGGCGGCCTCGAGCACGGCCTTCGGGTCGTGCACGGCCTTCTTCACGCCGACGTCGACGAAGGGCTTGCCGGCGAACCGATCCTTGCCCTTGACCTCGAGATCGGCGGCGTAGATCACGCCATCCGCGGCCGCGATGATGTCGTCGGACAGCGGGACGGTGCCCGCCGAGCCCTGGGTCTCGACCTGGACGTCATGACCGAGTTCCTTTCCGGTCTGCTCCAGGTTCTCGGCCGCCATGTAGGTGTGCGCGATGCCCGTCGGACACGACGTCACAGCAACGAATTTCATTCCTCTCGACCTCCCTGTCGTCGGAGGCTCCAGCCTCCGGTTTACGCGTCAAATATGCATCGATTTGTAGTCCTGTAAATGGGCCGTTGGACCCTGGCATATGCCCACGTGGCAGTGCTCGGAGGCGCGCGCCCCGAGTGGAAGGATGACATCGAGGATAGCCAATCGATTTGTATCATGATCGTAAGCGGGTCGAATGCCCCCCACGAAGGCCGCAAGCCGGTGATCAGCGAACTGACTGGCCCGGGCGGTCGGGGTGTCCCCCACCACCGTGTCGCATGTGTTCAACAGGCCCGAACGGGGGTCGCGCCGCCCGACCCGGGAGCGGGTGCTCCGGGCGGTCGCCGAGATCGGCTACACCGGTCACGACCCCAACCGCCCGTCAGCTGCGCCGCGGCCGCGCCGCTGCACGATCTGCTCGGCCGGCATCCCGGTCTGACGGCCGTCCTGTGCCTGACCGACATGTTGGCCGTGGGAGCGATGACCGCGGCCGCGCAGTGGGCTGACCGTCCCGGAGGACTTGACGATCAGGACCGCGACCGGGTCGGTAGGTCTCGATCTTTCAGGCCGGTGCGATGCGGTCCCGCTGCGACCGGCACCCGACGGAGACGGCCAACGAGGTGGTCCCCTGGGCGCGGCAACCGGCAGCGGCCATGGCCTCACCATGTGGCTCGTACCCTGTGCCGCAGCCTTCGTGGGCCCCGGTTCAGCAGGACCATTCGCTCCTCTTCCGAGAGACCTCCCCACACGCCGTATTCCTCCTGCACCTGCAGGGCGTGACGACGGCACGCATCGATGACAGGACATCCGGCGCAGACCTCCTTGGCCCGTTCGACTCGCTCCAGCCTGGCCGGCCCGCGTTCGCCCCAGGGATGGAAGAAGAACGAGCTGGACATACCTCGACAGGCCGCCTGCATCTGCCAGTCCCATGTCTGGGTTGTCGGCCTCGCTTTCCGCACATCTGAACCGCTATTTGCGCCCCCACCGGGGGTCCTGGTCGAGCACGCGCAGAGACAGGTCTTCAAGCTCGGTGACCAGGGCGCGGAGCCGGCGGGAGTTGTCGAACCAGGGCTGGTAGTCGCGTAGTTGGTCCTCGGTCAGGCGCCGGGTGACGGTCCTGCCCGCGATCTTGCGGGTCCAGCTCCAAAATGGTGGGTGGAGCACGGGCGGGTCGGCGTGGCATCGGCAGCTGGGCTTGCCACATCGGGCCTGACGGTGGGTCACGCTGCCGGGCAGAACGAACCCGAGGGCGGCCAGCTGCGCGCTGACCTGGTCGGCCCCGGCCCGGTGCTCGGGATCGATCTGCACGACACGCCTCCGAGATCCACCACAGCCTCCACCGTCCGCAGTATATGTACTGCGGACAGTAGATGTCGAGGATGACACGCGGGAGGCCGGAATGAGCGAGGCGGGCGGCGGGTCCGGCGGGGAGGCCGGCTTCGAGTTGGTCAGCCGGCGGTTGGGGGCGCTGCCGCTGATCAACCACTTCCTGGACCGGATCGGATTGGTTGCGGCCCTGGCACGTTGGCTGCCGGAACCGGACCGCAGGTTCAAGCTGTTGCCGGCGGCGGCGATCCGGCTGCTGGTGGTCAACCTGCTGGTGGGCCGGGCGCCGCTGTACGGGCTGGGCGAGTGGGCCGCCCCGTACGCGCCGGCCCTGCTGGGCCTGCCCGGTGCAGACCCGTTGTGGCTCAACGACGACCGGGTCGGGCGGGCGCTGGTCACGCTGTTCGACGCGGACCGGGCCAGCCTGCTCACCGAGCTGATCGTCGGCGTGGTCGCCGAGTTCGGTGTGGACACCGCCGAGATGCACAACGATTCCACCTCGGTGTCGGTGCACGGTGCCTACGAGACTGCGGACGGCACCCCGCGGCGGGGCAAGCCGACCCCGGCGGTGACCTTCGGGCACTCCAAGGACCACCGGCCGGACCTGAAACAGTTGGTGTGGATCCTGACCGTCTCGGCGGACGGGTCGGTGCCGATGGCCTACCGGCTCGCCGACGGCAACACCAGCGACGATCCGACGCACATCCCGACCTGGGACGGGTTGGTCAAGGTGTTGGGCCGGCGGGACTTCCTCTACGTCGCCGACTCCAAGCTGTGCTCGGGAGCGGCGATGCGGCACATCGACGGTGCCGGCGGCCGGTTCGTCACCGTGCTGCCACGCACCCGCGGCGAGAACAAATGGTTCCGCGACTGGATCGGGACCAACCAGCCACCATGGACCGAAGCGATCCGGCTGCCCGGCCAGCGGAACGGCGACCTCGACCGGGTCTGGTCCACCTTCCCCGCACCGCTGCCCTCGGCCGAGGGGTACCGCGTCATCTGGGTCCACTCCACCGTCAAGGCCGCCCGCGACGAGCACGCCCGCCGCGGCCGCATCGAGGCCGGCACCGCCGCCATCGACGAGCTGGCCACCAGACTGGCCGGACCCAAGACCCGACTCAAGACCCGCGCCGCCATCGAGCAGGCCATCACCAAGGCGCTGGCCGACACCGGATCGGCCCGCTGGCTGCAGGTCACCGTCACCGAGAGCATCGAAGAGGGCTTCCGGCAGGAGAAGCGTGGCCGGCCCGGCGCCGACACCCGCTACCGGCGCACCACCCGCACCCGGCACACCGTCAGCTGGCGATCCCGCGACGACGCCATCGCCCACGACGCCGCCGGCGACGGCTGCTTCCCGCTGATCACCAACGACCGGCAGCTCACCGACAAGGAGGTGCTCGTCGCGTACCGGTACCAGCCCAATCTGGAACG
>DATDBV010000583.1:0-3590 GCA_036524715.1 Nakamurella sp.
CGCGGTCTTCGCCTTCGAGATGGTGCACGACCTGGCCCATCCGGTCGAGGCGCTGCGGGCGGCTCGGCGGTTGACCGGCGCGGGACGCTCTCCGGTCATCCTCATGGACGAGCGGACCGAGGAGGAGTTCAGCGCGCCCGCGTCGCCGGTTGAACGGTTCTTCTACGCATGCAGCGTCCTGCACTGCCTTCCGGTGGGGCGCGCCGAGAATCGCTCCGCGGCCACCGGAACGGTGATGCGACCGGCCGTCCTCCGCCGGTACGCCGCCGAGGCCGGCTTCGGCGAGGTGACGATCCTGCCGATCGAGCATGACTTCTTCCGCTTCTATCGACTACAGGGTTGACGGCGCTGGGGCGCCTCGATGGCCATCCGCGCCACCCAGGCCAGCACCCGGCCACCGACACCCACCGGATTGTTGCGCCAATGCCAATCCGAGCACGCGAGCCGCCACGATCGTGCCGAAGAAGAGGACCGTGAGGCTGACCGCCGAGGCCGCGAGGCACACCAGCAGCATCAGAAGTAGACGACCATCAGCTGCGCCAGCAGCACCTTGATGATCATGCTGACCGGGAACAGCACCGCGTAGCCGACCGCCACCCGCTGGTCCGGCACCTTGCCGATCGCGTAGGCGTACGGCGCCGGGTTCAGCTGCGAACCGGTCAGGCCGCCGAGCGACCGGGCGGTGCCGTACTTCAGCACGCTGCGCAACCCGATCACGCAGATCAGCGCGTGCGCCGCGGAAATGGTCAGGCCCAGCATCACCAGCGGGAACCAGTCGTCGGCCAGTGCGGTGATCAGCCCGGATCCGGCGCCGGTACCGACCGCGACCAGGAACACCAGCAGCGAGTACTGGTTCAGGGTGTTGGCGACGTTGCCGGGCAGTGCCCAGATGATCGGCCCGGTGCGGCCGATCGCGCCCAGCACGACGCCGAGGATCAGCGGTGCGGTCGCGGTGCCCAGCACCAAAGTGCCGCCACCGGGCAGCGGGATCTCGATGAACGCGGCCAGCAGACCCAGGGTGAGGCCCAGACCCAGCCCGATCGGGTTGATGTCGCCCGCGGTGCGCTCGGAATCGCCCAGCTCCTTGGTGATTTCGGCCAGCCGCTCCCGCGGGGCGGTGACCCGCAGCCGGTCACCGCTCTGCAGCACCAGGTCGGGGGTGGCGATAATGTCGATGTCGCCGCGCCGAACCCGGCTGACCACCGCGTCGTACTGCTCGTCCAGCCGCAGCGCGACAAGCTCGCGTCCTACGTAGGTCCGGTTGGACAGCGTGATCCTCCGGAAGTCGATGTCCGACCGGTCCATCCACGGCTCGTCCGCCGCGGGCCGGCCCAGGTCGGTGATCAGCCGCTGCACCTGATCCTCGCGGGCCGTGATGGTCAGCAGGTCGCCGGCGGCCAGCGGTTCCTCGTCGTGCGCGATGACGGTCGTGCCGTTGCGGGTCAGCCGGGACACCACCGACTCGTACCGGTCTGACAGGCCGCGGACGGTCAGCGCCGGATCGCCGACCAGCTCCAGCGTCCGGACCACGATGGGCGAGATCTTGACCTGGTCCTCCGCCGTCGGTTTCCGGTTCCCGGCGGTGATCAGGTACGAGCAGCACAGGATCGTCAACAGCACCGTGATCGGGTAGGCCACCGCGTAGCCGATCGCCGGCTCGGGTGGGATCGGCCCGCCGGCGGCCAGTTGCTGTTGCACCGCACCGAGCGCCGCCGTGGCCGTGCCCGCGCCGGAGAACGCGCCGGCCACCGTCCCGATGTCCAGGTCAAACCAGCTACCAACGCCCAGCGCCGCGGCCGCCATGGCCGCGATCGCCAGGACCGACACCACCACTGGCTGCCACCCGGAACGCAACGCGTTGACGAACGACGGTCCGGCCGCGATGCCGACCATGTAGCAGAACACGCACAACGACAGGCTGGTGACGATCGGCGGCAGGGCGACGTCGGGCTCGATCGCCGACAGCGCCAGAGCGACGAACAGCGCCCCGGCCGGGCCGAAAGACACCGGGCCGAACCGGATCGCGCCGAGGGCACTGCCGACCCCGACGCAGAAGAAGATCGTCAGCAGCGGGCTGTCGACGAACCATTGCAGCATGTGCCGGCTCCCTTGATCGACGTCATGCGGGCCGCCGGTCGGCGTCGCTGCGCGAACGTTAGCCCGGCTGACCGGATTCCGCCGGTTGTGCCCCCGCTGCCGGGCGGCGGAAACCGGCCGGCCGCACCGGGTGTCCGCGGAACTTCGGCCGGTCTCGGATCTGCGGATCCTCCGCGGACGACGGGAAGGGCGCGGACTTCGCGTTCAGTCAGACGGCACGTTGCGCTCGATGTCGGCCAGCCACACCACCGCATTCCCGTCCGACGGCGCCCGCCAGTCGCCCCGCGGCGAGAGTGACCCGCCGGCCGACACCTTCGGTCCGTTCGGCATGGCCGACCGCTTGAACTGGCTGAACCCGAAGTACCGCTTGACGAACACGGTCAGCCACTGCCGGATCGGCGCCAGGTCGTAGGCGCGGCGCCGTTCCGGCGGGAAGCCGACCGGCCACAGCCCGCCCTCCACGTCGTGCCAGGCGTGCCAGGCCAGGAACGCGATCTTCGACGGCGGGAACCCGTACCGCAGGGTGTAGAACAGGTTGAAATCCTGCAGTTCGTAGGGCCCGACGGACTTCTCCGTGCTCTGCGGCACCTCGCCGTCCTTCACCGGGATCAGCTCCGGGGAGATCTCCGTGCCCAGGATGGACAGCAGGATCTCGTCGACGTCGTCGGAGAAGTCCGCCAGCCCGGCCACCCACCGGATCAGGTGCTGGATCAGGGTCTTCGGTACCCCGGCGTTGACGTTGTAGTGCGACATCTGGTCGCCAACACCGTATGTCGACCACCCGAGCGCCAGTTCGGACAGGTCGCCGGTACCCAGCACGATCCCGTGGTGGTGGTTGGCCAGCCGGAACAGGTAGTCGGTGCGCAGGCCCGCCTGCACGTTCTCGAAGGTGATGTCGTACACCTCCTCACCCCGGCCGAACGGGTGATCCAGGTCGGCCAGCATCTGCCTGGCCGCCGGCCGGATGTCCAGCTCGCTCGCGGTGATGCCCAGCGCCCGCATCAGCGCCCAGGCGTTCGCCTTCGTCGACGTGCCGGTGGCGAACCCGGGCATGGTGAAGCCGCGAATGTTGGTGCGGGGCAACCCGAGCAGGTCCATCGCCCGGGCGGCGACGATCAGCGCGTGCGTGGAGTCCAGCCCGCCGGACACACCGATCACCACGGTCTGGGTGCCGATCGCCCGCAACCGCTGCACCAGCCCGTCGACCTGGATGTTGTAGGCCTCGAAGCAATCTCGGGCCAGCCGGTCGGGATCGGCCGGCACGAACGGGAACCGCTCCACCACCCGCCGCAACCCCAGATCCGTCGACGGCGGATCCAGCGTGAACCGGACCTCGCGACAACCCGGAACGTCGACCAGACGCCGGTTGTCCTCGAAGGTGCCCTGCCGGGCCCGCTCCTGCCGCAGCCGGTCCAGGTCGACGTCGGCGATCGTCACCTGCGGGTCCTCGGCGAACCGGGCCCCCTCGGCCAGCAGCGACCCGTTCTCGAAGA
>DATDBV010000584.1:0-4053 GCA_036524715.1 Nakamurella sp.
ATGCCGGCCGCGGCCGAGCCGAACATCCGGGCGCGCAGCAGGGTGCGCTCGGCCCAGATCCGGTGCGGCCGCATCTCGTTCAGCTTGTTGCCGTAGCCGGATGCGCGGACACCGCCGCTCGCGGATTCGGGCCGGACGATATCCAGCGCGTCCAGGTACTCCTCGTGCGGCACGACGGCCAGGGCGTGCACCGGTGCGATGTGCGACGGGTGGATCACCGACTTGCCGGTCAGCCCGTTGGCCCGGTCCAGGATGATCTCCCGCATAAGGCCGTCCAGATCGCGGCTCATCAGCGAGCTCCGCAGGTCGTCGGCATGCCGGTCGGCGAACGGCGTCTGGCGCAGCTGGGGCCGCAGGATCCGCTCGTGGTTGGCGAAGTACTCCCACACCGGTCCGGTGATCGCGAACCCGGTGCCGTCGGTGCGGCCCAGTTGGTTGACGACCTGGGTGATCAGGTCGGCGGCGACCCCGACGTCGTAGATCGACAAGTCGCGGTCGCGGCGGATGCCGAAGAGCCCGCACAGGTCGGTCGCCCCCAGCCGCACCGATAGAACGTGCGGCCGGTACCGGTCGAGCAACTCCCGGATGCCCACCAGCTCGGCGTCCCGGGTCTCCCGGTACAGCACCTCGCGGGTCTCCAGCACCGGCATCGCGTACACGGGGCAGGCCGAGCGGGCGTCCATCTCGACGACGGCCTGCAGGTATTCCTCACCGGTCTTCGCGCCGAACTTCGGCAGGACGAACCCGCTGACGATCCGCTGGCCGGGACCCAGCGCCAGCGTCAGCTGCCGAATGTGGGCGGCCGACCGCACCCGGACGAAGAGCAGGCTCTCCGGCGGGTCCGCACCCAGTTCGGCCAGCACGTCGGCGGTCGAGGCGACAGCGCCGTCGACCGACGGATCGCTGATCGCGTCCTCCAGGTCGATGACCATCGACCGAGCCCCCCGCTCGGCCCGTCGGCGAACCGTCGCCGCCAGATCGGACCGGGTCGCCGGCACGTAGAGCGTCGCCCCCAGGGCGTGCGCGAGCACTTCCCGGTCGCTGGCCCGATCGAACGACTCCGGCGCCGAATGGAACAGCTCGCGGCGAACCGCCTCGGCCAACTGGTCGAAGTGGCGCATCGTCCTCCTGTCGGGGTTGGGTCAGACCCGGGAACTCTCGGTCGGATCGGGGAGTTCGGTCAGCGGATGCCCACAGGTTGGGCCCTGCCGATGGATAGGGTTTCCCGGAATGGTCGCAGTCGACACACCGGACTCCCCCGCCCAGCGCAGGGTACTGGCCGGACGGTGGTCTGCGGTGAACACGGAACGAACAGACGATCGGGCGTCGCGGCCCGATCGCACGATGAAGGGGAATGCATCATGGGTGTGAGCCTGACCAAGGGCGGCAACGTCTCGTTGACGAAGGCCGCTCCCGGCCTGAAGGCGGTGTCCGTCGGCCTGGGCTGGGATGTCCGCTCGACCACCGGCGACGACTTCGACCTCGACGCCAGCGCGCTGGGTCTGAGCTCGAGCAAGAAGATCGTCGCGGACGAGTACTTCGTCTTCTTCAACAACACCAGCTCGCCGGACGGGTCGATCGTGCACCAGGGCGACAACCTCACCGGCGAGGGCGAGGGCGACGACGAGGTCATCAACGTGGACCTGCCGACAGTCCCGACCACCGTCGAGTCGATCGTGTTCCCGGTGTCCATCTACGACGCCGACACTCGCGGGCAGTCCTTCGGCCAGGTACGCAACGCGTTCATCCGAGTGGTCGACCAGTCCAATGGGAACGAACTCGCCCGGTACGACCTGTCGGAGGATGCGTCGACCGAGACGGCGATGGTGTTCGGTGAGCTCTATCGCAACGGCACCGAATGGAAGTTCCGCGCCATCGGTCAGGGCTACGCTTCTGGGTTGGCGGGGATTGCCCGCGACTTCGGAGTCAACATCTGACCTGCGCCCCGACGCGGAGGAGCGGGCGGTGGTCGGTCACTACTCCGACGTGAACTGACCACCGCGCCCACCGCGCCCGCCTGTTCCGGGAAAGGCCTGGAGTGCACGTCAAGATCTTTCTGTGGTCGTACATCATCACCGCCGCATCGCTGGTGGTGGCGTTCCTTTACGGCAGCTGGTCGGCCGTCGTCCTCTGCGCCATCCTCGGCATTCTCGAGGTGTCGCTGTCCTTCGACAACGCCGTCATCAACGCCACCATCCTGGAACGGATGAGTGAGTTCTGGCAGAAGATGTTCCTGACCGTCGGCATCGTCATTGCGGTCTTCGGCATGCGCCTGCTGCTGCCCCTGTTGATCGTCTATTTCGCCGCCGGGCTACCCCCGGTCGAGGCGTTCCAGTTGGCGATGAACCCGCCCGCGGACGACGCCGCCTACTTCCCGGACGGATCGCCCAGCTACGAGACCCTGCTGACCGACGCGCACCCGATCATCGCCGCCTTCGGCGGCATGTTCCTGCTCATGCTGTTCCTGAACTGGCTGTTCGAGGAGAAGGAACACACCTGGTTGACCTGGCTGGAGAAGCCGCTGGCCAAGGCCGGCCGACTCGACTCGATGGCCATCCTGGTCGCCTGCCTGCTGCTGCTGGTCGTCTCCGAGACCCTGGCCGAGGACGCGGAGACGGTACTGTTCGCGGGCCTGTTGGGCCTGGTGGTCTACCTGGCGGTCAACGGCCTCGGCGCCTTCTTCGAGAACGCCGAACACGTTGGGGAAGGCTCCGCCGAGGCACCCGAAACCGACGTCGACCACGAGCAGAGACGTTCAGGTGGTCCGACCAAGCTGGCCAAGGCCACCGGCAAGGCCGGCTTCTTCCTGTTCCTGTACCTGGAGGTGCTGGACGCCTCGTTCTCCTTCGACGGCGTCATCGGCGCGTTCGCCATCACGTCCGACCCGATCATCATCGCGCTGGGCCTCGGCCTGATCGGCGCCATGTTCGTTCGCTCGCTGACGGTGTACCTGGTCCGCAAGGGCACGTTGTCGGAGTACGTGTACCTCGAGCACGGCGCGCACTGGGCTATCGGGGCGCTGGCGGTCATCCTGATGATCTCCATCGGGGTGCACATCAGCGAGTTCATCACCGGCCTGCTTGGCGTCGCGTTCATCGGCGCGGCGTTGTGGAGCAGCATCCGGCGCAACAGCCGACTGCGGGCCAGGGGCGAGGAAGTCGGCACCGTGCACGCCTGACCACCACATCCCGCACCCCCGTCACTCCCGAAGGGATGTCGCTGCCGACGATGGCCATCGACTACACGAAACGACCCACCCAGCCGCCTGCCGCTCCCCCGGCACCCACCGGGGGCGGCAAGGTGACCCTGACCAAGGGCGCACCCAAGGTGTCGCTGACCAAGTCCGGGGCGGTCGGCGGGACGGCCAGGGTCAACCTGAACTGGTCGACCGGCGCGCCACCGCCGCCACCCTCGGGCGGAGGCTTCTTCTCGAAGCTGAAGAGCGCCGCCGCCGGCCCGGGGACCGGCGGGGTGGATCTGGATCTGGGCTGCCTGTACGAGCTGGGCGACGGCCGCAAGGGCGTCATCCAGGCGCTGGGCAACGCGTTCGGATCGCTCAACTCGCCGCCGTACATCCTGCTCGACGGCGACGACCGCAGCGGCAGCGTCGCCGGCGGCGAGAACATGTCGATCAACCTCGGCGCACCCGGCCGGTTCCGCCGGGTGTTGATCTTCGCGATGATCTACGAGGGTGCGCCCAACTGGGCCGCGGTGGACGGGGTCGTCACCCTCACCTCCGCCGGCGGTCAGTCGTTCGAGGTGCGGCTGGACGAGTCGGAGAGCGGATCCCGGATGTGCGCGGTGGCGCAACTCGTCGAGTCCGGCGGGGATCTGGTCTTCCAACGCGAGGTCAAGTACATCCAGGGCGGTCAGATGGCGCTGGACAAGGCGTACGGGTGGGGCATGAACTGGCAGGCCGGGCGCAAGTAGCGCCCGGCCCCACCCTGCCGGAGGTGCGCGCCTACAGGTCGAACTCGGAGGTCGGGATGCCGACCGCGTTGCACGCATCGCGTACGGCACCCCGCTCCTGCGGGTCGAAGTTGCCGTCCGCAC
>DATDBV010000585.1:0-5097 GCA_036524715.1 Nakamurella sp.
TGGGTGGATGTCCTTGCGGCGGCCGGGTTCCAGGCGCAGGTCACGCTCGAGCGGACGGATGACGAACGGACACCCCGTGAGCTGTTCCTCGCGCACCGGCCGGTCGCCTGAAGGGGTCCTCATCGACCGTCCGCGGGTGTCGGGGGTTGAGGGACATCCGCCCGAGATCCGGCGCTAAGGGCTGGATGGTGAGCGGTGTTGGCCGTCGGTGATCATGCCGAGCGTGATCAATGAGGGTGGCTACGGCCGGTTCGGCGCCTACTCGCGGGTCGAGTTGGAACGGTTCTTCCACCTGGACGACGAGGACCGCCGGCTGATCGAGGCGCGACGCCGCGATTACAACCGGTTGGGCTTTGCCCTTCAAGTCGTCACGGTGCGGCATCTCGGCATGTTCCTTCCTGATCCGCTGGAGGTTCCGCCTGGGCTGGTGGGCTACCTGGCCGAACAGCTGGCAATCGAGGACCCGACGTGCGTGAAGCGCTACACCGATCGGGAGAAAACGAAGCTCGAACACGCCTGGGAGATCCAGCGCGAGTACGGTCTGACACCGTTCGCCGAGGTCGAGCCCGAGCTGACGGCCTGGATCGCCGACCAAGCCTGGATGACCGGTGAGGGTCCGAAGTCGCTCTTCTCCGGGGCGGTGGCGTGGCTGCGCGGCCGGCAGGCCCTGATGCCCGCAGGCGTCACGACGTTGGAAAGGATGATCGCCACTGGTCGTGAAGCCGCTGATCAGCGGTTGTGGCAGCAATTGACATCTGGGCTGACACCGCAGACCTCGAGTGCGTTGCTGCGACTGCTGGACGTGCCCGACGCGGGCAGACAGCGGGTCAACGAACTGGACCGCCTGCGCAAGGGCCTGTTTCGCCCGTCGTCGAAGGGCATGGTCGCCGCGCTGAACAGAGTGGCGGACCTGGCCGCGGTGGGCGCCGGGTCGCTGGACGTGTCGACGGTCCCGCCGCGCCGGTTGCTCGGGCTGGCGACGCACGGCATTGCGGGCAAGACGACCCTGCTGCGGCGAATGTCGCGCGAGCACCGTCTGGCGGTGCTGGTCGCGACAGTGCTGGCGTTGTCGGCGCGGGCGACCGATGACGCCTTGGAGCTGTTCGACCTGGTGATGACGACGGAATTGTTGTCCAAGGCCGAACGCGAATCCAAGGACGAGAAGCTGCGCCGGTATCCGCGGGTGTCCCGCAACGCCGGCAAGCTCGCCGCGGCGGTGCGGGTGCTGCTGGAGATGAGCGAGGTGGAACCGGGCATCAGCTTGGAGATGGTGTGGGACCTGATCGAGAACGCCGTCACAAAAAGTGAGCTGCGCACTGCGGTGGCGGTCATCGACGAGTTGGTCCCGGCCGGGGACGCAGAGTTGAACGGACAACGCTCGGAGGAACTGGCCGGGCGACTGGCCACGGTGCGCCCCTTCCTGCCGCTGATGATGCGGACCGTCGAGTTCGGCGCCACCACCGACGGCGCCCCGGTGCTGAAGGCGATGAAGACCCTCGCCGAGCTGCTGACGACAAAGTCGAAGCTGTCCGCCACCTACCTGGATGCCCGCCTGGTCGATCACGACCTGATCGCCGGCGTCTGGTCCCGGCTTGTCTACCGGGAAGGCCGCCCACCGGAAACGGTGGACCGCGCCGCCTACACACTGTGTGTCCTGGAGCAGTTCCACCGACACCTCAAGCACCGCGACATCTTCGCCCTCACCTCATTGCGGTGGCGTGACCCCAGGACACACCTGCTCTCGGGTGAGGCGTGGGAGCAGGCCCGCGACGCAGGCATGAATGCGCTGGATCTGCCGGTGGAGCCGGGGGCGCTTCTCGCCGGGCATGCGAGCAGGTTGGACGAGATGTACCGCGAGGTCGCCTCCCGGCTGGACTCCGACGCCCCCGCCACGGTCGACGAGGACGGCAAGCTGCACGTCGCCGCGCTGGTCGCGGTTCCCGACCCACCGTCGCTGATCGACCTGCGGCGCCGGGTGGAGAGGATGCTGCCGAAGATCGACCTGCCCGAACTGGTACTCGAGGTCATGTCCTGGCATCGGGGTTTCATCGAGGCATTCACCCACGTCTCCGGAAACGACGCCCGCGTAGCCGATCTGGGGTTGTCCGTCGCCGCCGTGCTGTGCGCGTACGCCATGAACGTCGGTTTCGGTCCGGTGACCAGCCCGGGAGTCGAAGCGTTGACTCGCGACAGGTTGCACCACGTCGACCAGAACTACGTCCGGTTCGAGACCCTCGCCGCCGCGAACACCGTCCTGGTGGACGCCCAGGCCGAGATCGGGTTGGCCCGAACATGGGGCGGTGGGCTGGTCGCCTCGGTGGACGGGATGCGGTTCGTGGTGCCGGTCCGCACCATTCACGCCAGGCCCAACCCGAAATACTTCGGCCGCAAACGCGGCATCACCTGGTTGAACATGCTCAACGACCAGTCCGCCGGTCTGGCGGCTCAGGTGCTGCGAGGCACGCCCCGCGATTCGCTGCACACCGTCGACGTGGTGCTCAGTCAACAGGGCGGGAAGGTGCCCGAGGCGATCATCACCGACACCGGTTCCTATTCCGACATTGTCTTCGGACTGCTGCATCTGATCGGCCGCCAGTACCGGCCGGAGCTGGCGAACCTGCCCGATCAGCGGTTGTGGCGTGTCGATCCGAACGCCGATTACGGTCCGCTCGACCGGGCCGCCCGCGGCCGCATCAACGTCGAGAAGATCACCCGGCACTGGGACGACATGTGCCGGATCGCGGTGTCGCTGCATTCCTATGTGGTGACCGCGCACGAGGTCACCCGCATGATTTCCCGCGACGGCTCACCGACCTCGCTCGGGCAGGCCATCGCCCATTTCGGGCGGATCTTCAAGACCATCCACATCCTGCGGTTGGCCGACGACGAACCGTACCGGCGCGAGGGCCATGGCCAGAAAAACCTCGTGGAAGGACGCCACGACCTGGCCCGGCGCATCTTCCACGGCAAGAAGGGTGAGATCACCCGCGCCTACTACGAAGGCATGGAAGACCAGCTCTCCGCACTCGGGCTGGTGCTGAACTGCGTGGTGCTGTGGAACACCGTCTACCTGGACCGGGCGCTGGATCAGCTACGCGCCCTGGACTATCCGGTACTCGACGCCGACGTCGCGAGGCTGTCGGCGTTCATCCGCGACCACATCGGCATCGACGGCCACTACTCCTTCAACCTGCCCGACCTCGGCGGCACCCACCGGCCACTGCGCGACCCCGACGCCACCGACGACGTATAGGTGATGGGTGTGGTCAGTCATCCGCGATCCGGCCGGCGGCGGGCGGCGGGGTCGTTCTCGGCCTGCCACTTCACGAGTCCTTCGTCGGAGATCCGCGCGTACTTCGCCAGCGACCGCACCGAGGTGTGGCCGGACAGCTTCATCAGCATCGGTGTGGAGGCCCCGTGCTCGGCCGCGTGGGTGAGCCGCGAGTGCCGAAGCTGATGCAGCGTGTACGGTCCGTCGTCGAACTCGGTGGTGTGGGTCTGGAACAGCTCGGCCGCGCGACGGTAGGACAATCTGGCCCGGTGGTCGGGTCGACGTCGACGAGCGCGATCGAAGGCTTGGCCCGGCGGTCGGTCAGGAACACCGGCCCGGTGCGTCGCCCGGCCAACATTCGCGGCAACAGCCGCGCCGTCCCGGTCTGCCACGCGACGACATCCCGCGCGCCGCCCTTGCGGGTGACCACCGCGCACCGGTTGACGGCGTCCAAGGCGGGCACGTCGAGCATCAGCACCTCCTCGGCGCGAGCCGAGGATTCGTACAGCAGGTGCCACAGCACCCGTTCCCGAAGCGGCGCATCCGATCCCAGGATATCGGTGACCCGTTGCCTGGACAGCGCTCTGCCGGTGTCCGCCGGCGCCGGGCGCGCCCGCAGCCGGACCAACGGATCACCGGTCAGCCAGCCCTGGTCGCGCCAGTACCCGCACGCCGACCGCAGCGAGGCCAACCGGACGTTGAACGTCGTGGCCGCGCCGCCACCCCACACGAAGATGAACCAGCCCGCCACCCGATCCGGGTCCAGCAGCGCCACATTGCCGTCGGCGCCGAAGTCGCGCACCAACCGGTCCAACACGACGGCGTACCCGCGGCGAGTATTCGCCACCGGGATCGCGCCGAGGAACACCTTCGCCGCGTCGGCCATCCGCACCCCGGCCGTCGGTGTCGTGAGCGTCCGCACCGTCCCCATCGACTCGCCTCCCGCGCTACCGCAGATTAATTCCGGAGTCGGACCGACGCGGAGGGGTCGTCGCGCCAGGTCGTCCAGGACACTACCGCAGATAAAGGGTCGTTGTCTGCGGCAACTCCTTAGCGCCGGATTCCGGGCGGATGTCCCTCAACCCCCAACACGACGCGGTCCCGCCCGCCGCCGAACCTCGTGGCGGCCATCGTGTCCGGCCACGGATGATCCCCGGTGGCCGCCGTGAGAACCACCGCCACCGCGTGCGACTGGGCTCGGGTGAGCGAGGTGCTGCGACCGACCATCCGCAGCGTGCCGTCCTGCTGGTACAGGCCGGCCACGATCGCGGTCGGCGCGGTGAGGGTACCGATCACCGCACCGATCACCACTTCGGTCGTTTCTCGGGTCTTGACTTTGATCCAGCGTCGGGCGCCCGGCTCGTACCGGGTGTCGGCGCCCTTGACCACCAGCCCCTCGATCCCCGCCGGCCGGTATTGGGTCATCCACCGGTGGGCGAGCTGTTCGTCGGCGGTGACCGGGGACAGCTGCAGGGGCGGCCTCCAGTCGCGGGCCAGTTCCTCCAGGGCGGCGCGGCGGGTCCGCAGCGGGACGCCGCGCAGGTCCCGTCCGTCGACCGCGAGCAGGTCGAACACCATGTAGGACGCCGGATGCGATCGGGCTTCCTCGGGCAGCCGGGTCCGGGACGTGGTGAACCGATGTTGCAGCAGCTCGAAATCCAGACGCTCGTCCTGCCAGATCACCACCTCACCGTCCAGCACCGTCCCGTCGGGCACGACAGCGGCGGCCGCGGCAGCGATCTCGGGGAAACGCGGCGTGAGGTCAGTCCCCGACTTGGACCACAACCGGACACCGTCCGGGTGGCCGACCACCGCCATCCGGAACC
>DATDBV010000586.1:0-11474 GCA_036524715.1 Nakamurella sp.
TGGGTGGATGTCCTTGCGGCGGCCGGGTTCCAGGCGCAGGTCACGCTCGAGCGGACGGATGACGAACGGACACCCCGTGAGCTGTTCCTCGCGCACCGGCCGGTCGCCTGAAGGGGTCCTCATCGACCGTCCGCGGGTGTCCCTCTCGACCGAGCGTGCGACCGGGCAACCCGCGTTGGCGGAGCCGACGCTCGTTGGCTCAAGCAGCGGGTTCGACCCCACCAGCCGCATCCGGCTCAACCAGGACATCGGGCCCTCGTGACTGGCCGGAGACCGCTGATCGTCGGGACGCCGACGCCCGCGACCGCGGTCCTGGGCGGTCGGGCCCCCGGTCAGGCCCGGCCGATCAATCCCATGGCCGTCCGGGCCGCCTCGCGGCCGCTGTGGACGGCTCCCTCCAGGTAGGAGGCGGCCACCCGGGTCACGTCCCCGCCGGCGGGCACGATCCGGCCGTGCGGCGCCGCGACCGCCTCGACCTCGGCGGCGGTGGTTGCGGCGTCGTGGGCGACCCAGGTGCCGCGGGAGTAGGGGTCGGCCGCCCAGTCGTGCATGGCGGCGGCGAGTACCTCGACGTCATCGACGACCGGCCGGATGAGTTCGGTGACGGCGCGCAGGTCGACCGGGTCGATCCGCTCCGGATGCGGTCCGAACGCCACCAGGCTGGTGCTGCCGTCGTGCAGCCGGCGAATCGTCTTGAGCACCAACAGGTTCGGCAGAGCACAAAAGGCCACGTCGGGAACATCGCCGCGGGCCAGTACGCCGAGTTTGTATCCGCGGCCGACGTGCCCGCGGGCGATCAGCGCGGCGGCGTCCGCGGGCCAGGGCGGTGATACCTGGACGTCACGCCAGGTGTTGAGCGGGATGGCCAGGACGACCGCCCTGGCGCGGTACGTGTCACCGGCGACGGTGCGCAGATCGACGCCGGCCCCGTCGTCGGCCAGGGCCGTCACCGGCGTGCCCAACTGCACCCGGCCCGCCTCGCCGCGCAGCGCCGCGGTCAGCCCGCCGATGCCCCCGCGCACGGTGGGTGCGAGCATCGCGGCCACCGTCCAGCGGGTCACCGATCCGCCGGAGCCGGCCAGGTCCTCGGCCATGGTCTGCATTGAGGCCCTGGCCCAGTCGCCCGACACCTCGGTGCAGAAGTAGGCCCGGAGCAGGTCCAGGGTGTGCGGGCCATGCACCCGGGCGACGAAGAAGTCGGCCACCGACCCGGGGACGAAGCCGCCGTCGCCGGCCACGATGGCGGCGTCCTGCCAGGCCCGGACGGCGATCTCAAGTTGGGGCAACTCGTCCGGCGGCACCGGCAGGCCGCCCCGGCGGGCGACCCCCTGGGTCAGCCAGACGACGGTCTGCGGGAATGGCAACGGGTCCAGGGACAACCCGTACCGGTCCAACTCCGCAACCATTGCGGTGTGCCCCGGGTCGATGAACATCCCGCCCATCTCGAAGCCGATGCCGTTCAGGGCGGACGGATCCGTCCATGCGCGGCCGCCGACCCACCGGCGGGCCTCCAGGGTCAGCACACGGGCGCCGGCCGCCGTGAGGTCCCGCGCGGCGGTCAACCCCGCCAGTCCCGCACCGACCACCAGCACATCCAGATCAGGGGCCTGTCCATCCACGGCGCCGACGCTACCGACTCGAGCGAGCCATGCCGCGTCCAGCCGGACTGACGAATCAAGTACCTGTGGTCGGGGCCCCGTCGCCGGTGGGCTGATCCCGATCCCCGCGAGAATGCCGGGCCGGCGCCGGCACGAGACTGCCGGATCCCGGACCGATGACGGTGACGGCCGGCCGGGGCCGGGTGTCGACCGTGAGCTGGAAGATGTCGGGTCGGTGGTAGTGCCCCGCGGGGTCGAAGAAGCGGCGGGCGGCGCGCACCTCGGCCGGGTCGAGGTCCGCCCACAGGATGGTCTCTTCGTGCCGGGACGGGCCGGCGAGCACGGCCCCGTTCGGGTCCACGATGACGCTGTTACCCGGTTCCACCCAGTCGCCGTCGGGCCGGTCGCGGCGCCAGACCCGTTCGCGGTCGGGGAAGGTCGCGGGAATCTGGTCGGCACGCAGACAGGGATTGACCCCGACGACGTAGCAGCGGCCCTCTCGGGCGATGTGCCGCATCGTCGCGATCCAAGCGTCGCCGCCGGCCAGCGTCGGCGCGATCCAGAGGTCCACACCCTGCGCGTACAGGTGGAACCGGACCAGGGGCATGTAGTTCTCCCAGCAGGTCAGTCCGGACACCCGGCCGAACGGGGTGTCCACGACCGGCAGCGTGGACCCGTCGCCCATTCCCCAGACGGTGCGCTCGGATCCGGTCGGGACGAGCTTGCGGTGCCGGGCGAGCAGGGCCCCGTCGGGCCCGAAATAGCAGGTGGTGTTGAAGATGGTGGCGCCGTGCGGCTCGCGTTCGTCCACGCCGATCACCACGTACACCCCGGCGGCCCGTGCGGCTGCGCCGATCGCGTCCGTCACCGGGCCCGGGATGACCACGGCCTGGTCGCACAGCAGCGCGTACCACTGGGCGTCGCCCTCCCAGATCGGGGCACTGTCGATCCAGATCGGGGTGCCGGGGATGAAGACCTCCGGGAAGGCGATCAGCCCCGCCCCACCCTGCGCGGCCTCGCCGATCAGGTGCACGGTCCGGTCCAGAGTCGCCGCTCGGTCCATCAGCTCGTAGGCCGCCTGCACGACCGCGATCCGCATGGTGGTCACGGTGTTGACACCGGCTTGCGGCCGGACACGACGAGCATCTCGCAGGGCCCGACGAAACCGTCCGGCCCGTCGAACCGGGCCAGTTCCCGGCCGATCTCATCCCAGGCCGCCGCTCGGTCCGGTTCACCGAGACCGGCGAGCATCTGATGCAGGGCGCCGAACGATTCCCGGGCGAACCGGACATAGTCGGTGGCGGCCGCCATCCGCAACGGCGACGGCACGTGAGCCACCTGGATGTCGTGGAAACCGGCCGCACGCAAAGCGGTCTCGGCCACACCGGGACTGCCGAGACTGAATGGTCCGGGCTGCCCCGGCGCGGCTGGGGGCAGCTGGGCCCGGCGGCGAATCACCCCGATGGGCACCGCGAAGAACTCGTTGCGCTCGGGGGTGGAGTACACGACCGCGGACAGCCGTCCGCCCGGTCGCAGCGCCCGGTACATACCGGTGAGGGCGGCGTGCCGATCGGGGAAGTAGATCAGGCCGACCCGGGAGATCACCGCGTCGAACGAGGCCGGTGGCACGGAAATCCCTTCCCCGTCCATTTCCGCGATGCGCACGTTCCGCAGGCCGGCCGCCGCGGCCGCGGACGCGGCGTTGGCCAGGATGGCCGGCGCGATGTCGGTGGCGAGCACCCGACCGGTTGGCCCGACCCGTTCCGCGGCGACCAGCGTCTGGCCACCGGCGCCGGCGGCGACGTCGAGCACGCTGTGACCGGCGCGGATCCCGGCCGCTTCCATCATCCGGGCGGTGGCCTCGCCCAGCCACGACTCGATCGTCGGTCCCCATCGGTGCCAGGCCGCGGCGGCGTCCTGCCACTGCTGCCGGGTGGTGTCCTTGTACCGGGTGGGATCGAAGGTGGCCGTCATCGGAACCTCCTGATGTGACGCGGCTGATGTGACGCGGCGAACTCATTCCACCCTGATCGCGCCAGATCCGGTCTGGCAATCCGCCAGACGGCCCCGAGCGGTCGACGCCCCCTCCGGCGAATTGCGGGGGACAATTCCCAGCATGGCGGTGTTCGTCGGGCGGCAGGCGGTGTTGGCCGCGCTGGATGCCGCGCTCCGGACGGTCACCGAACCGCCCGAGGGTGTCCCGCGACTGCCGGTCGCCGTCCTGATCTCCGGGTCGGCCGGGATGGGCAAGAGCACCGTGCTGTCCCGGTGGACGGGCACCGTCGGAAGTCGGGTCGCCTGGGGCACGTGCTGGCAGGCGGAGCAGGCGCCGGCGTTCTGGGGGTGGAGCCAGGTGCTGCGCGCGTTGCCGGAGCCGCCGGAGTGTTCCTTGCTGGCGACCGTGCCGGCGGTCGCGGCCGTCGTCCCGGAATGGGCGCCGAGGGAGACCGCGCTGCGGGCGACGGGATCCGGCCGCGTCGGCGAGCGACTGCTGGTGTTCGAGGCGGTCGCCGCCGTGCTCGCGGCGGCGACGCGGTCCGGCGCGCGCTGGTGGTCGTGCTCGACGACCTGCAGTGGACGGACGGATCGACGATCGACCTGTGGCACTACCTGACCGGCCGGGCCACGCCGGGGCCCTTGCTGCTGCTGGGGGCCTACCGGCATGACGACGTCGGCTCGGACCAGGCGGCGGCGTTGGGCCGGTTGGGCGGTGCGGTCGAGCGGATCCCGCTGGGCGGGCTCTCGCCCGGCGAGGTGGCCGACCTCGCCCGGTCGATCGCGGGCGGGTCGCGGGGGGCCGGCTGGGCCGCCGAGGTCCATCGCCGCACCGGTGGACAGCCCTACCTCGTGCGGGAACTCGCCCACGCGGTCGCGGCAGGCGCCGATGCGTCCGAGATCCCGGTTGCGGTACACGAAGCCGTCGCTCAACGGGTGGCCCGGGTGTCTTCCGACGCGGCGGCCCTGCTCGCTGCCGCGTCGGTCGCCGGGTCCGGGTGGACCGGCGACATCCTCGCGGATCTCGTCGGCGAGGAGCCCGACCGGGTGGCGGAGCTGCTCGACGAGGCGGCCGCGGCCGGCCTGGTCAGCGGGCTGCGGTTCACCCACGACATCGTTCGGGAGGCGGTCTACGACGCGCTGCCCGGACCACGCCGGATCGACCTGCATCACCGGGCCGCACTTGCCCTGGTCCGCCGGGACGCCCCGGGGCGGGTCCGTCTTTGCGGCCGACGTCGCGCGGCACTTCGCCGCCGCGGCACCGAAGTGTGGACCGGAACCCGTCCTGGGCTGGGCGTTTCGCGCAGCGACCGCGGACGCCGACCGATTTGCCTTCGCCGAGGCGGCCGGTCACCTGTCCCGGGCGCGGGCCGCGGTCGCGGCGGCCGGATTCGTTCTCGACGACGCAGCGGCCGCGGACCTGCTCGTCGCCCAGGCTGACGCGCGGCTGCGCACTGGCGACACCGCCGGGGCCAGGCAGGCGCTCGAGGAGGCCTGGGGCCGCGCGGTGGACTCCGCGGATCCAGATCGGGTCGCTGCGGTGGCCCTGGGCTGGGACACACTCGGCGCCCGCTTCGCGATGCCGCGCAAGGAGCTGATCGCGGCGCTGGACGAGGCCCGTCGGCGGCTCGACGGCACGGGCACGACGCTGGAGGCCCGGGTCATCGCCGCCCTGGCCCGGCAGCTGCAGCACTCGGTGGCCGCGGACCGTCCGCGGGCGGGACCACTGGCTGCCCGGGCGGTCGAGATCGCCAGGGCGCTCGCCGAGCCGGACACCCTGACCAGCAGCCTGCTCGCCCGCCATGATGTGCTATGGACCCCGGGCAAGGCTCTGGTGCGAGCCGATATCGCCGCTGAGATGGAAGATCTCGCGGCAGGGTCGGGTGATCTGGAGCGGCAGGCGCAGGCGCTGCTGCTGGCCGGCACTGCCCAGCTCGAACTCGGATCGCCCGCGTTCCGCACCACGCTGACCGCGTTCGAGGAAATCACCCGGCGGCTGCGCCAGCCCCGTCACGACTATCTCCTGCTCACCCGGCAGGCCGCGGTCGCCCTGCTCGACGGCGACATCGACCAGGGTGACCGGCTCAGCACTCAGGCCGCCGAACTCGGTGAGCGGATCGGGGAATCGGATGCGGGCAATGTGCGAATGTCGCAGCTGTTGGAGATCACCCGCGCCCGCGGCGATCCCGACACTCTGCGGGACATGGCGGACCGCGCCATCCGCTGGTGGGTGGGCGCGCCCGGACACGCCCACGCCGTCGCGGCCGGGTTCTTCGCTCGTGCCGGCGACCTGACGCAGGCCCGGGACGAGTTGGACGTCGCCCTCGCCCTGCCCGACCTGCTCTCCGACCGCTCCTACCTGTGGTCCGTGTTCGTCGGCGAGCTGGTCGCAGCGGCTGTCGCGGTGCGCGATCTCCCGCTCTGCGAACATCTTCTCGACGATCTGCTGCCGCTGCGCGACAGCTGCGCGGTGAACGGGGCCGCTGTGTGCTTCGGCGGGGCGCACGCGCAGCGGCTCGGCGAGCTGTGCGCGGCGCTGGGCCGGCCGGCGGCCGCCCGCGCCCATCTGGAGCAGGCACTGCGCACTCACCGCGGTCTGGGCGCGCGCGCCTGGGAGGCCGAATCCTGTTCCGCGCTCGCCACTCTCGGTGTGCTCGACGACGGGGCCGCGACGTCCCACGCCAACCGCGCCCGGTCCCTGGCCACCACGCTCGGTCTGTCCGGACTGGTCACCCGGATGAGTCGGGCCAAGCCGTCTCGCGTTCGCCTGATCGAGCCCGACGGCGCCGTCTGCCGCGTGCACTGGGCCGGTCGGACGGCGATTCTCCGCGACAGCAAGGGACTTCGAGACCTGGCCGTCCTGCTCGACCGGCCCGGGGTGGACGTCCCCGCGGTCGAGCTGGCCGGCGCGGCGGTCGACGTCACGGCCGCCGGCTCCGCGCCAATGCTCGACCGCACCGCCGCCACCGCCTACCGCCACCGGCTCGCCGTGCTCGAAGAGCAGTTGGCCGACGCCGCGGCCGGTCACGACCTGGCCCGACACAGCCGGGCCGGCGCGGAACGGGAACAGCTGCTCGCCGAGTTGCGCCGCACCTCTCGCCCCGGTGGCCGTCCCCGACCCATTGCCACGACGACGACGGAGCGCGCCCGCAAGGCGGTGACCGCGCGGATCCGCGACGCCATCGAGCGCGTCCGCGCGGTGCACCCGGAGCTGGCGGCCTACCTGGACCGTACGGTCCGGACCGGCGTCGCCTGCCGGTACCAGCCGGAGGACCCCGGCTGACGCTCGGACTCCGGAAGCTCGGACCCCGATCGAAAATCGTTCGAGCCCCTGTCCGGCGACGCGCAGGTCGGCCCGTTGTCATCGAATGCGGCCCGTTCGGTGACTTTGTCAGCATGGTCGGCCCAAGATCATGATCCTTGAGCTTGGGTGGTCGGGTGGTATGGCCTGTTGGGCGCGGCCGGGTCCCGCGACCCACCGTGACCGTCTTGCCCAGATCCACATGGGTAGCCTTCTTCGGCTGCTGGTGTGGATGTGGGGAGGGGCCGTGTCGCGGACGCGGGCCGGATCGCCAGTGCCGCCCGCGAGCCTGGTCGGCGAGATCCACATGGGTAGCCTTCTTGAACTGCTGGTGTGGATCTCGGCGCGGGGACGGTGTCTTCTCCCCGCAGTTCCGGCACCGCCGATTCGACGACGCCGATCGTGCCGGATTCACTGGCGAGATCCCTGCCGCAGCGACCTATGGGCCGATTCCGACGGCCCGCCGGCCGGACCATTGTCATCCAAGAAGGCCCGCGCAGGTCAACGGCCACGCGGCGGGCCAACTTACCAAGGGACCCGCCGGGTCTGTTCGTCGATGGATGGAAATGACAGTCGATGGCACCGACGGCATCGTGAAGTGGCCGGTGGGGATGTCGTGGACGGTCCATCCGGCGGCCCGCGGAGCGTCGGCCTGGCTGATCAGCGGATCTCCGGTGGGTCGCCGGTGCAGAAGACGAGCAGTCGGGGAATGTGGCCGCATCCGCGGAACAGTGCCGGCATCACCTGCCCGGCGACGATGGCGACGATGGCGGAGTGCCCTGGTCGACGAACATCCCGCCCGTCAGACGCTACCCACTCAGCGCGAATCGCATCGGCTCGGTGTACCGGCTCACCCCCTCCTCGTCCCGCAGGTAGAACGAGACCTCCACCGACCGGTCGTCGAGGTCGTAGATCGCGTGCCAGAAGGTGCGGGCCATCGGCACCGGCGCGGTGAACCGGACCGCGGCGAAGTGTTCGCGGATGTCGTCCCGGTCCACCAGCGCGGTCGTGCCCACCGCCGCGTCCAGAGTGCGGTAGCGCAGGTAGGTGAGGGCCGCGGTGCCGTCGATCATGGGGTCGTCGGGCAGTTCGCCGATCTCCGGCCACCGGTGCAGCAGATGGTTCGTGCAGACCATGCGGTCGCTCGCCGCCGGCTCGACGATGTGCTCCCGGTTGTGCCCGGGGGAGTACTCCCAGACGAACGATCGTCCGGAGCGGTCGGCCACCAGGAAGTGGCAGGGCACGAAGAAGTAGTACTGCTTGGCCTGCAGCAGCGCCTGCTTGGCCTCGTCCACCGTCGCGCAGGTGTCCAGCAGGTACCGGATGATCTGCTGCTCCGACAGTCCCACCTGGGCAACGACACTCGGCTCCTGGGCGGGGGACTCGTTGTCGGCCAGCAGGGTCACCGCCAGACCCGCCGAGTTGATCCCGTCCATCGCGCCGAGGACGTCCATGATGCCGATCACGATGGACGAATACCCACCCTGCGGGTGCAGTTCCACGATCCATGGGTCGGACGCCAGCGGCCGCTCACCGGGAACCGGCCGGCCACCGGTGATCTCGGAGTAGGCCAGGGTGGGAAGTCGAAGTTGCGGGCGAGCAGGCTGTGCCCGTCCTTGGTTCCGGCGCCCGGGTAGAACACCGACGAGCACCCGGCGGGCAGCTCGTAGGTGCCGAGCCAGGCGAGATCCCAGGCGTCGTCGTCAGGGTCGACGCCGAACGCCTCGCCGACCCCCGCCATCCGCTCCTGCAGCACTGGATGGTTGGCGGCGAACCAGGCCCGCCGGGCCCGCTGGACCACCGGGTCGGGCGCCGGGGTTGGTCCCACGACCGAGCCGTGCGCGTGGCGGGCGGCGGTGGCCAGGGCGTGCCCGATCTCCCGGTCGGTCCCGGCGGCCCGAAGGTGACGGACGGTCAGGAAGTCGGACGGCGTGCCACCGGCGACGATGTCGGCTCCTGCGGTCTTGGTAGTCATGGCGGATCCTCCGGCGTGTCGCTTCACGGATGTACTACGTTCTCGTAGTATCATGAGAATATGGTGCGACGTCGCAGTACTCCTGTCAAGGCCGAATCGGGATCCGGAGCGGACGAATATTCGGCGACCCACCCGAAACCGGACCCCGGGGACCCGGCGGCCATGCCCGCCGACGAGAATGTGCTGTTCGCTCTGTGGTCCGTCGGCCGGGCGACCACCGAACTGCTCGACGCCGCGATGGCCCCCGCCGGCCTGGACGCCGACGAGTTCGCCGTCTATTCACTGCTGCTGGCCCGGGACGGTGTCACGCCGACCGAGCTGGCCAGGTGGATGTCGGCGCCGGCGACCACCGTGTCCAGCTACGTCAAACGCTTCGAGAGGCGCGGCCACGTCGAACGGGTGCCGCACCCGACCGATCGGCGGTCGTACTCGATCAGGCTCACCGACGCCGGGCGGGCCACTCATCGGGCGGCGGCCGTGCGGTTCCTCCCGGCGGTGCAGGCGGTCGACGCAGTGCTCGGGCCCGCGGAGCGTTCCGTGCTGCAGGCGCTGCAGCGCCTGCGCTCGGCCGTCGATACGGCCCGATCCGCGGGCACGACATGATGGGCGGATGAACGCCGTCATCTTCGGTGCGACCGGCATGGTGGGTCAGGCGGTCCTCCGGACGTGCCTGGCCGATCCGGCGGTCGACCGCATCGTGCTCGTCCTGCGCACTCCGGTGCCCGACACCGACCCCCGCATCGTCCAGATCATCCACCGGGACTTTCACGATTTCTCCTCGCTGGCCGGGGATCTGGCGGACCTCGAAGTCTGCTTGTTCTGTCTGGGGGTCACGTCCGCCGGCAAGAAGGAGCCCGAGTACCGGCGCGTCACCTTCGACATCACCCTGACCGCCGCGCGGGTGCTGGCCGACGTCAACCCGGGCATGGTGTTCGAGTACGTCTCGGGGCAGGGTACCGACAGCAGCGAACGGGGCCGGGTGATGTGGGCGCGGGTCAAGGGCGAGACGGAGAATGCGGTGATCGCCCTGCCGCTGCGCGGTTACGGCATCCGGCCCGGGTTCATCCGGCCGATGATCGGGGTGCGGTCCAAAACCCGTTTCTACGCTGCCGCCTACCGGGCACTCGGCTGGCTCTACCCGATGCTCGCCCGGGTGGCGCCCAACCACGTGATCACTTCGGAGGAACTCGGCCGGGCCATGCTGGCGATCGCCGCGCGCCGGCCGGACGAGCGGATCTTCGACACTGCGTCGATGAAGGCGCTCATCGCGGATGATCGTCCGACCCGTTGAGCGATCCGCCGGGGAACCGTCCCGACGCGGGCGAGTCGGCGGCGTTGCAGTACCACATCGCGGCCGCGGTGCGACCCGATACCTCCAGTTTGGCATAGGTGTTGGTCAGGTGCTTGCGGACCGTGCGCTCGGTGATGCCCAGCAGGTTGCCGATCATCGCATTGGTGCGACCGGTGCCGACAAGGGCGAGCACGTCCCGCTCGCGGGGCGTCAATCGACATTCCTGGAATGTGTCGACGCGCTCGACCACGTTGACCTTTCGGATCGCCCGGTCGAGCGCGGCCCGAAATCGCAAAGCCGCCTGCAGCGGCTCCTGCAGCAGGTCGAGATATTCGAGCTCGTCGGCACTGAAGTCCCGGTCGGCTCGATGCAGCCCCACCATTCCCGCCTGCCCGCCGTGCACTCCGAGGCTGAATCCGGCCGGATAACGCCCGCCTCGGATCCCGTGGGTGTACCACCAAACATCGGTGTTCCAGAACGCGGTCAGCCGTATCTCGTCGCTGAGTCGGAACGGTGTCGTGCTGATCAGCTTGTCCGGTCGGAACCGCAGATGACGCGGCGTGTACTTGACCAGGTTGCGTTACTCCGCCGGGCTGATCATCGGCACTCCGGCGACCACCGACCGGCCCTCGGTCGGCGCCGCCAGCGACCATCGACCGACTGCGGCTTCCACGCCCACGATTCGCTGGAGCCCGTCGGCCAGCAGTTGAGCACAATCCCCACCCCGAGCCTCGATCCGGGCGGCCTCGACGCCCAGCCGAATGAAGTCGCCTTCCCTCACCGAGGGTCCTCCTGACGCACGAAGACAGTTCCCCGACCCAGCCACAGGGTGTCGTATCCGCCACTGTCCCGCCAGTCGAGACGACCGGAGAATGGCTTCGCTCACCAGCGGCAATGTTTAGGCAACCGAGCTAATTGTCGGCGCGGAGAATGCTCTTGCAGTCGAAAGCTCGGGCGACGCAAGGAGGGGCTCATGCAACGAGGAAGGTCTCGCGCCCGACGAACTGGAACACTCCTGGGGTTGATTCTCGTGATCACCCTCGCGTTGGGTGCGACCGTCGGCACGGCGACGGCGGCCACCGGCGGGGGTGGAGACCGGACGCGGACGGTCAGCAACTTCACGCTCGGAACACTGTCGGCGGCCTGGTGGAAGTACGTGCTGGCACAGCCCGACGCCACGAACCCGCTGAGGGATCCGACCGGGGCCGGCTGCCGGGACGGCCAGGCGGGCCCCGTGTTCTTCCTCGTCGGCAGCCAGATCGGACCGGTGAAGCGCACCGAGTGCTCGGTGCCACGGGGTAAGGCACTGTTCTT
>DATDBV010000587.1:0-4860 GCA_036524715.1 Nakamurella sp.
GGGGCCGCGCCGGGCCGGGACACTGAACCAATGGCCGACCGACCCGCCTCCGTCGCGGACGTGCACCGCATCGCCGCCGGCATGCCGCACGTCACCGTCTATCCCGGCAGCCAGGAGAATCCGGTGTACCAGGTGGGCGGCAAGAGCTTCGTGTTCTTCCGCAACCCGCGTCCGGACGCGGTCGATCCTGGCACCGGAGTGAAGTACGACGACGTCATCGTGGTCTGGGTGGACGGCGAGCAGGACAAGCAGGCCCTGCTGCAGTCCGGTCCGCCGTATTTCAGCACGCCGCACTTCAACGGCCACCCGTCCGTGCTGATCCGGGCCTCGCGCCTGCACCTGATCACGCTGACCGAACTCACCGAACTGATCCAAGACGCCTGGCTGTCCCGCGCGTCCCGGACCCGGGCGAAGACCTGGTTGGCCGGGCACGGCCTGCCGCCGACCACCGGGTGATCGACCGGTGATCAGCCACCCGGCCGAGCGGCCCATGCCGGCGCCAGCACCCACATTCCAGGGTTCGGCGATTGACGCTGCGTCGCCGGGCGAGAACGATGGGCCGGAGCGTTGTCCGGAATGTCCGGACCGCGAGGCGCGCACCTTGGGAGATCCACGATGGCCCCAGTCACTCCCCCACTACCGCCGAACGCCCCGGCCGAGGTCCTGGCGATGTCGGGCCGCGAACCCCGAGCACCGGTCGACGACCCGACCATGGGCATCGCGGTGGAGTCCGGACCGGATGCGGGCAACGTGCACCGGATCGTCACCATCGGCGACTCGCTGACCCACGGCTTCCAGAGCGCCGCGATCTACAACACCGACCTGTCCTACGGTGCGATCATCGCCACCGAGCTCGGCTGGTTCGACCGGTTCCGCTTCCCGAGATACCCCGGCCTGGGCGGACTCCCGCTCAACCTCGAATACCTCCTGCGCGAGCTGGAACAACGATTCGGGCCGAGCTTCAGCCCACTGGAGGTGCCGCTGGCCGCATTTCGGGCGCGCAGCCTGATGAACGATGTGGAGGAGTACTGGGAACGCGGACCCGGTGCGGTGGTGCCGAACATCCAGGGCTTCAACCATGCCCTGGCCGTCTTCGCCTGGGACCTGTACGACGGACTGCACAACACGTTCGCCTCGTGCCGGCAATTCGCCGCCGACCCGACCAACAACCTGCTGATCCCGCTCGTGGACAACGCGCCGAGCCGGGCTGCGCTGCGGGTGTACCCGCACGGGGACCCCGGGACGGAGGCGCTGACCCTGTTCGACGTCGCCGAGAGGCTGGGCGACGACGGCGGAATCGAGACGCTCGTGGTCTGGCTCGGTGCGAACAACGTGCTCGGCAGCGTGTTGCGACTGGAACTGGCCTGGAGCCAGGACGACGGGTTCCGCGACCCGGCGCAGAAGGTCAACTACACCGTCTGGGATCCCGCCCATTTCCGGCTCGAATACGACGACCTGGTCGACCGGGTCGAGCGGATCGACGCGAGAAACGTGATCCTGTGCACCATTCCGCACGTCACCATTCCACCGGCGACGCGCGGCGTGCTCACTCGGCCGCCGCGCTCGGCCTACTTCCCGTACTACGCCCGCCCCTGGGTGACCGACGAGCGCTTCGACCCGGCGAGCGACAAGCACCTCACGGCCGGCGAGGCCTGTGCCATCGACTATGCGATCGACCTGTACAACCTGCATATCGAGGACGCGGTCCGGGCCGCGCGTGCCGCCGGGCGCAACTGGTACCTGTGTGACATTGCCGGGGTGCTCGACCGGCTCGCCCACCGCCGGTACCTGGAACGCCCCGACGCCCAACCCTCCTGGTGGACCGGACCGTATCCGCTGCCGCCGGCGCTGGCCGCCATGCAGCCCGAGCCGGACACCCAGTTCCTCACCGCCGATGGCCAGGGCGGACGCGCCAAGGGGGGCCTGTTCTCGCTCGACGGCGTCCATCCGACGACCGTGGCCTACGGCATCGTCGCCCAGGAGCTGATCCGGATCATGGAGGCGGCCGGGGTCACCTTTCGCACGCCGGCCGGCGCCGCGCGCACCGGCCCGATCGACGTCGACTTCGACCGGCTCATCCGGCGGGACACCCTGATCTCCGTGCCACCACAGAACATCGACTCGACGCTGGGCGTCATCGGCTTCCTGGACGAGACGCTCGACGTGTTCGCCCAGCTGATCCGCGGCGGCATCTGATTTTATTTCAGCGTTGGCTAATATTAGCCACCACTGCTATCTTGGTCGGGTGCATGCGTTCGATGTCCTGGGCGATCCGGTGCGGCGCCGGATCCTGGAACTGCTGGCCGACGGCGAGCTGACCTCCGGCGGCGTCGTCAGGGTCATCGGGGCCGAGTTCGGCATCTCCCAATCGGCCGTCTCCCAGCACCTGGCGGTGTTGCGCGAGTCCGGCTTCGCCACCGTCCGCCGGGACGGGGCCCGGCGGATCTACGCGCTGGAGGCCGGCCCGCTGAGCGAGATCGACCAGTGGATGGACCGTTTCCGGCACCTGTGGAGCCAGCGGCTGGACGCGCTGCACACCGAGATCGTGCGCGGCAAGCGCGCGCGACGGAACAATGACAGGGAGTCGTCATGATCGATCTGCTGGCTCAGTTGGCCCGGGTACACCGCTCGGTCGCGCAGGACGCGAACCCGGACGAGGTGGTCCGGGTCACCCTGCGCCGCTCCTACCCCACCGATCCGGCCGACCTGTGGGAGGCCCTGACCCGGCCGGAGCGGCTGGCCCGGTGGTTCTCCCCGGTCACCGGGGACCTGCGACCCGGGGGTACGTTCCAGATCGAGAACAACGCCGGCGGCGACATTCTCGCCTGTCAGCCACCCACGCTGCTACGCACCACGTTCGGTGACGCGAGCAGCATCGTCACGGTGACGCTGGCCGCGCGGGGCGCGGACACCGAGCTCACACTCGATCACACCGTGCCGATGGCCATCGCCGGCAGCGTCGCGGGGGCTCTGTTCGCCGGTCCCGGTTGGGACGAGGCGCTGATCGGTCTGTGGCTGCACCTGTGCGAGCCGGACGCCGACCGGGTGGCGACGCTGGACACCGCCGAGGGCAGGGAGTGGGCGCATCGCGTGGTCCTGGCCTGGGTCGAGGTCGCCGACGCGGCCGGGGCCCCGGCCGATCAACTCGAGGCCGGCCGGCAGGCCGCCCTGGCCCAGTTCGCGCCCCATGTGCCGGCCGGCGAACCGAGTTGACCCCCACCGGCGAGGCCGCGGAGGATCGGCAGGCGTAGGACCGGTCGCTGCGGAGGTTCGGCCGGTCACCGAACGATTCTCCGGGCCGGTCACGATTCGGCCGGCCCCACCAGCGCATCCCGGCGCCCCGACCACGGCTTGTCCCACTGCACGTCCTGCGATCGCAGGGGCTCCCCGCACGCGGTACAGGTGTCGGCGGAACGGGTTTCCGCGCCGCACGCCGTGTGGATGATCGCCATGTGGCCGCCCCCGTTCGGCAACGCGGTGTGTGCCTCGGCCCAGCCGGCGAGGGCGTGCAGGACGGGCAGCAGGTCCGTCCCGGCCGCCGTTGGCAGGTATTCGTCGTGGGTGCGGCGGGTGGCCTGATACTCCCGCCGGACCAGCAGCCCGTCGCGGACCAGCGCGGCCAGCCGGCGGGCCAGCACCGAGTCCGCGATGCCCAACGAGGTCCGGAACTCCTCGAACCGTCGCCGACCCTGCAGGGCATCCCGCATGATCAGCAGGGACCACGGGTCACCCAGAACGTCCAGACCTCGACGGACCGGGCACTGTTCCGCCGACCAGTCCGAGCGAAGCGCCATCGAGACCTCCTGCAGACCACACTTGCTTCGGGAAAGTCAATGCCTGTACGGTACCGCGAACAGCTGACTTCCCTCAAGAAAGAAGTTCCTCGTGCGGCAGGTGAGGCGGCGGTGGCATCCCGCCCTGACGGTGCTGGTGGTCTCGTTCCTGGCACTGATCGCCGCGGCCGGGTTCCGCGCGGCCCCCGGCCCGCGGCTGCCGGCACTGCAGGCGGAGTTCGGCTGGTCGACCACCGCCATCTCCGCGGCCATCAGCCTCAACCTGCTGCTCTACGGGCTGACGGCGCCGTTCGCGGCGGCTCTGATGGACCGGTTCGGCGTCCGGATCGTCACCACCTGCGCGTTGAGCCTGGTTGCCGCGGGCAGCGCACTGTCGATCTTCGTCACCGCCTCCTGGCAGCTCCTGCTGACCTGGGGGGTGCTGATCGGGCTGGGCACCGGATCGATGGCGCTGGCCTTCGCCGCCACCATCAGCCAGCGCTGGTTCATCAGGCACCGCGGCCTCGCGATGGGGGTGCTGACCGCCGGTGGCGCGGCCGGGCAGCTGCTCTTCCTCCCGCTGGTGGCCGAGCTCGCCACCCGGACGGGCTGGCGCACCGCCTCGCTGCTGATCGCGGCCGCCGCCCTGGCCGTCGTGCCGGTCCTGCTGGTGGTGCTCCGCGACTACCCCGAGCAGCGGGGGGTGGCCCCACTGGGCGCCGACCCCGGTTGGACCCCGCCGTCCCGGGTGCACAGCCGACCGGGCCGGCGCAGCATCGCCGCGTTGCGCACGGCCGCCCGGGTGCCTTCGTTCTGGGCGCTGGCCGGCGCGTTCGCGATCTGCGGGGCGACCACCAACGGGTTGATCGGCATCCATTTCGTGCCGTCCGCACACGACCACGGGATGAACGAGACGGTGGCCGCCGGTCTGCTCGCGGTGGTGGGTATCTTCGACATCGCCGGCACCATCGGGTCCGGGTGGCTGACCGACCGGGTCGACCCCCGGCTGCTGCTGGTCGCCTACTACGCCTTCCGGGGCGTCGGCCTGGCGCTGCTGCCGTTCCTGCTGTCGGATTCGATCCACCCG
>DATDBV010000588.1:0-2443 GCA_036524715.1 Nakamurella sp.
GGCTCGGAGCCCGGCGGCCGTTCGTGGTCAGCGACGACGGCGTGCACGACGCGGGGTGGGTCCATGCGCTGCTCATCCATCTCCGGGAGGCCGGGCTGGACCCGGTCGTCTGGCGCGGGGTCACGCCCAACCCGAAGGACACCGAGATCACCGAGGGCTACCAGCGATACCTGGAGTCCGGGTGTGACGTGCTGATCGGCATCGGTGGCGGATCGGCCATGGACGCCGCCAAGGGCATCGCCATCCTGTCCGGCAACGGCGGCTCGATTTTGGACTACGCGGGTGTCGACCAGGTCACCAGGCCCATCCCGCCGTCGTTGATGATCCCGACGACGTCCGGCACGGGCGCGGACGTCTCGCAGTTCTGCATCGTCACCGACACCGAGCGCTCGGTGAAGATCACCATCATGGGCCGGGCGCTGGTCCCGGACATCTCGATCACCGACCCCCGGCTGTCGACCACCATGCCCGAATGGCTGGCCGCGGCCACCGGGTTGGACGCACTGACCCACGGCATCGAGTCATTCGTCTCGCTGGCGCACAACCCGCTCGCCGACGGCCATGCACTCAGCGCGGTGCGATTGGTCAGCCACTACCTGCCGGCCACCATCCAGCGACCGGACGAACTGGACGCCCGCACTCAGATGGCGCAGGCCAGCCTCGAGGCCGGCCTGGCCTTCAGCAACGCCATCCTGGGCGCCACCCACGCCATGAGCCACCAGGTGGGCGGGTTGCTCGACCTTCCACACGGGGTGATCAACGGCATCCTGCTGCCGCACGTCATCCGCTTCAACGCGCAGACGTCACCGGACCGCTTCCGGGACCTGGCCCTGGCCGTCGGGCTGCCGGTGGCCGGCGCGCCGGCCGACGAGGTGGCCGAGCGGCTGGCGGATTACGTGCGGCGGCTCGGCGACGAGGTTGGCGTCCCCCGGGGGTTGCGCGACATCGGGGTCGGTGACCAGGACATCCCCGTTCTGTCCCAGACCACGTTGCAGGACGCCTGTCTGGCCACCAACCCGCGATCCGCGGATGCCGTGGACATCGAGAACCTGCTTCGCGCCGCGATGTGACGGCGGTCGGCGACATGAGCGAGCCCTGGCGAGCGAAACAGCGACCTCGCACCACGGACCGGATCGGGGGGACCGAGCCGGCCAGACGTCCCGACGTCGCCGGCGACCACCCGCCGACCGATCCACCCGACCTTGCCCTGCTCACCGGCGTCCGGTCCGGAAAGCGTTCGTACTACCGGGAATTCATCCGGACCGACGAGCGGATGCAGCGGACGGTCCGCGCCCTCGACTCCATCTCCCGGGCCCTCGTCCGCACCGTGGAGGGCCCTCGTTCCCTGCTCGAGGAGGTGGCCCGGACCGCGGGTGATCACCTGTCGGCGCCCTGGGTGGTGCTGGCTCTGCGCGACGGGGCCCTGGTCCGGGCCCGACCCCGGTTCGTGGCCGTCGACGGGACCGGCACGGCCATCGACGACGAGGATCTGCTCGACGTGATCCGGGCCGAACTCCGCGCCATCCGGGCCGGTTCGGTCGAGCCGGACGACCCGGGCAACTCGCTGATCCGGGTAAGGATGACGCTCGAGGGGCAGCTCGTCGGCGGGCTCGTCGCGATCCACGATCTGCCGACCCCGCCGGAACCCGGCGACCTGTCGGTACTGCGGGTCCTGGCCAATCAGGCCGCGGTCGCCCTGCACACGTCCGAGCAGTATCAGGCCGGGTTGGAACTGCACCAGCGGGCCCAGCGGTTGTACGACGAGGCCACCGAGCAGAACCGGAATCTGACGCTGCGCACGAACGAGCTCCGCGCCACCGAGCAGCGGCTGGTCGCCGCCCGCCAACGGGAGCTGCTGGACGCCGAACGTCACCGCATCGCCCGGGAGCTGCACGACAGCGTCAGCCAGTTCGTGCTCAGCGCCGGGATGGCGGTGGAGATGGCCCGCGGTGACGCCGCCGGCCTGGGCCCTGCGGCCGCCGACCTGAGCAAGCAACTGGACCGCGCGAAGTACCTCACCCAGGAGGCGATCCAGCAGCTCCGCGACGCGATCTATGCCCTGCACCACGCCGCGAGCGGGGAGTCCCCGGCCTCGCTGCCGGAGTTGCTCTCCGAACTCGCCGGGCACTACCGGCCGCGGCTGCAGGTCCAGATGCGGGTGGACGGCGGGACCACCCAGGTGGATCCCCGAGCCGATCACGAACTGGTCCGGATCGCGGGTGAGGCGCTGTTCAACGTCGCGACCCACGCCCAGGCGCAGCGGGCGGTGATCCGGCTGCGGTACCGACCAACGCAGCTGGTGCTGAGCATCGCCGACGACGGGACCGGTGATCCGGTCACCCTGAGCCGGCTGCTGCGGATCGAACGCCACGCGGTCACCGACGGGCGGCACCGGGGGTTGGCCAACATGGCGGTCCGGGCCGAAAAGGTCGGCGGCACCATC
>DATDBV010000589.1:0-4519 GCA_036524715.1 Nakamurella sp.
GCGGAAGTTCGCGGAGGCTTGGCCCGACCTGGAGGTTGTGCAACGCAGCGTTGCACAACTGCCCTGGCGCCACCAGATCGCCTTGCTGGAAAAGCTCGACCGCGCTGACCAGCGGTTATGGTACGCCGCCCATGCGGTCGCGGATGGCTGGAGCCGGGACATCCTCGCCCTCCAGATCGACCTTCGGCTGCACGAACGGGCCGGCAAGGCGATCACCAACTTCGCCGCCACCATGCCGCCGGCGGACTCCGACATGGCCCAGCAGGCCACGAAGGACCCGTACGTATTTGACTTCCTGGACGTCTCCGAGCGCAGCCGCGAGGGGGAGCTGGAAACGGGGCTCGTGGAGCACATCGGCAAGTTCCTGCTGGAACTCGGCCAGGGGTTCGCGTTCGTCGGCCGGCAAGTCCGGCTCGAGGTCGAAGGCGATGAGTTCTACCGCGACCTGCTCTTCTACCACCTGAAGTTGCGCCGCTACGTCGTCATCGAACTCAAGGCGGTGCGGTTCGCGCCCGGGTTCCTCGGCCAACTCGGCATGTACATGGCCGCGGTCGACGACCTGATCGCCCACCCGGACGACCAGCCGACCATCGGATTGTTGCTCTGCAAGGGAAAGAACAACCTGGTCGCCGAGTGGGCGTTGCGCGGTTACAACACACCGATCGGCGTTGCCGACTGGTCGACCGCGATCACCACGGCACTGCCCGAGGAGCTGGCCTCGAGCCTGCCGAGCATCGAGGAGATCGAGGCCGAGCTGTCCGACCCGGGCCTCCGCATGACCGACGAAACCAGCACGGACTGAAACAGCAAGGGGGAGAAGCACCATGAGCATCCACGGGGGAATGAGCGAGGCCGACTGGGAACAGCTGCGGTTCGCCGACGAGGAACAGTTGTACGGACGGTTGACCGCGGCCCACCGGGATGGCTGGTCCAGCGCCGACGTCACCGAGGCGTACGCGACGAAACTGAACGGCGGGCCGGCTCCGGCGGGGCCGTCCCCTCAGGGTGAACCTGGCCGTGCGGGCGGGTTCGTCGTTGCCGGCCGAGCCCGGCGAGTTGCGCGGATCAAAGACCAACGGAATCGGGCAAAACGGCGCCGGAAATGGGTCTTGTCCCAGCGCAAAGTCAGGCGTGCTCTTCCAAAGTAGGCGTTTGGCGCATTTCGGGCATCGGGTGGTTCGACTGATTGGCGGAGGAGAAGGGCCCGGCTCCGGCCGGCACGGACCTCGCCGACGTGGTGCGCGGCAGGCCGGAGCAGCAGTGGCCACGAGGCGTCTGACGCGCCCCACCCGTACCGGCAGCCCGGAGCGCGTCCGAGGGAACCACGTCCGCTGGCATCATGGGCCGGGTGAGCAGCCGCCCGACGTCGCGCCGTCACCTGGAGGCCGTGCCCGACCTCGACCCGCCAAGCCCGGCGCCGCAGGGCCCGGCGCCGAAGAATCCGGCGCCGAAGAATCCGCGGCGGGGTCGCCAGCCCGAGCCCGGTCTGTTCGACCTCCCGGAACCGTCCCCGGCGCCACCGGGTACCGGGCAACCGGCGATCCCGGAGCATGTCAGCGCCGCCGAAGTCCGCCGCGTCCTGGCCGACATGGGTGCCCCCGCTGACCTGCAGGAGGCGGTCGCCGAGTTCGGCGACGACATGCCCGCCCTGTCCACCTGGCTGCAGGAGATCGGGGCCCTCGGCGATCCCGCCGACGTGCTGAACCCGATGCTCGGGCAGTGGGCCGATCTGCTGGAACGCGGCGTCCGGGCGATCGAGGCCGAAGTGTGCACCGGCGAGTTCCTCCATGCCTATGGGCAGGCGGCCGGGAGCGAGAATAGCCTGATCGGCTCGATGGAGCTGCTGATCGAGGAGGCCGCCGCCACCCGCACCCGGGAGGCGCTGGCCATGTGCCGGTGTCTCGCCCACCTGGGACCGGCGGAGATCCGGGCGACCGCCGCCCGGGCCGGGCACGAGCTCACCAGGTACGGGATCAAGGACATGCCCTGGGTCAAGGACCTTGGCCGAGCCGAGTTCGTCGACGCCTTCGGCTACGGCGACGATCGGGGTCTGCAGGAGTCGCTGGTCCTGGAGTTCCGGCACGGCCGGAGGGGTCACGCCTTCGTGGTCTTGATCGACCACCGACTCGGCGGCGGTATCAAGGACCTGTTCGCCACCGACGATCCGGACGAGTTGCGTCGAGACGTCCAGTTCGAGTCGATGCTCGAGGGCGTCGAGGTCACGCCCCACTCACCGGCGGAAGCCTCGGCCAGACTGCACGCGGCGCTGGACGCGCCGGTCTGCGCCGACGACCCCGAGCAGGTGCAGGACGTCGGCATCCACTTGCCGATCCTGCTCGACCGGTTGCCGTTGCTGCCCGCGCCGCCGGCGGATGCCCGGCCCAGGGCAGCGGGCCGGGCGGCGACGGCCGCCATCCGCAGGGCCTCGGCGCGACGCGGCCGGCCGGAGCCCAAGCAGAAACCCGCACGGTCCCCGGATCGGCGGGCACCGGTCGCGCCGACGTCGGTGCACCGGATCAAGGTCACCCTGGCCGGCTCGAAGCCCCCGATCTGGCGGCGCTTGGAGGTGCCGTCGTCCACGACTCTGATGCGGCTGCACGAGATCATCCAGGCGACCTTCGACTGGCACGACAGCCACCTGTGGATGTTCGAAACGTCCGACGTGGTCTTCGGTGTCGGCGAGCTGGGGGTCCCACACCGAAATGCCCGGCGGGTGAGGATCGGCCAGGTCGCGCCAGCCGAGGGCGACACGCTGCGCTATGTATACGACTTCGGTGACGACTGGAATCATCGGATCGTGGTGGAGGCCGTCGCCGATGCTGAGTCGGAAGGCCGGTATCCACGGTGCCTGAACGGTCGTCGGTCCGCTCCCCCCGAGGACTGCGGCGGCATCTGGGGTTACGCGGAGTTGGTCGAATCCCTGGCAGACAAAACCCATCCCGAACACGCCGACCGGCTCGAATGGCTCGGGCTCGATTCGGCCCGGGAGTTCGACCCGGCCCGATTCGACGCGGCCGCAGCCAACGCCCGGCTCGCGCCCATGGCCGGCCGACGCCGATGACCGGTGGGGGAGCGCAGAACGTGCGGATTCTCGTGGTCGGCGCGGGCGCCGTCGGCGGCCTGTTCGGCGGGCTGATGGCCGCGCACGGCCGCGACGTCTCGTTCCTGGTCCGCCCCACCCGCGCGAAGAAACTGCGGAGCGACGGACTGCAACTGGTCGGCACGGCCGGTGGGTCGCAGGACCAGGTGCACGCCGTTCCGGTCACCGCCCTGACCACCGAGGGGCTCGCGAACGCCGAGCCATTCGACGTCGTGCTGCTCGCGGTCAAGGCATACGGCCTGGATTCGGCGATCGACGACTTCGCCCCGGCGGTACGGCGCGGCACGGCCGTGGTCCCCCTGCTCAACGGCATGCGCCACCTCGACCGGCTGGCCGACCGGTTCGGCGCCGCGCACCTCATCGGCGGATTCGCCTTCGTCTCCTCATATCTGGATCAGCAAGGGCGAATCACCACGGGGCCGGTGGGAGCCTCCATCACCTACGGCGAGCTCGACGGATCGATCACCGAACGGATCGGGCGGTTCCACGCCGCCGCCGACGGGTGCGGTTTCCGGGCGACCCTGTCCCCGACCATCCTTGCCGACATGTGGGCCAAGTGGGTGTATCTCGCCCCGTTCGCGGCCTTGAACGTGCTGACCGGCGGCTCCGTCGGCGAGGCCGCCCGGGCGCCGGGCGGACCGGAGACCGCCCACGCGCTGCTGACCGAGGCCGCGGCGGTCGCCGAGACCGCTGGGCACCGTCCGCCCCCGGAGAAGCTGGCCGGCGACCTGGCGATCCTGACCGCCACCGACTCGGACAACCGGGCGTCCATGGACAAGGACCGCCGGGCGGGCCGGACGGTCGAGAGTGAGTCGATCATCGGCGACATGGTCGACCGGGCCGAGGTGGCCGGCATCGAGGTCCCCCTGCTCCGGGCCGCGCGGGCCGCGCTCGGCGTCTACCTGGAGCGTCAGTCCGCCACCACCGGCTGACAGATCGGCGACCGAGGGTGGCGGGTGATCGTCGTCGCCTTGTTGCGGACCGCGGCCGAACTCGGGCGATCTGATCGTGGTCGCGGGCGGCGCGCGGTCGCCGTGCGGGCGATGTCACCGACCGGCCGGGTTTCCGGGTCCGTCGCTCGTGCGCGACCAGTACGCGGCGACCTCGACACGGTTGCGCAGGCCGAGCTTGGCCAACCCGCCGCTGACATGATGGGCCACGGTCTTCGGGCTGATGAACAGGCGACGGGCGATCTCGGGGTTGGACATACCGGTCGCGACCAGCCGCATGACCTCCCGTTCGCGCTTGGTGAGCGCGTCGTCGGTGCGCGGTCGGCGTCGTCCCGCGGCGCCGAGCGAGCGCAGCAGAGCGGCGGCGGAATCCGCGAGCGCCGTCGCGCCCAGATCATCGAACGCGGTGAGCGCGGACTGCGCCTCCGCGACCGCCAGGCGCGGCGCACCGGAGGCATGGGCACGGGCC
>DATDBV010000590.1:0-4224 GCA_036524715.1 Nakamurella sp.
ACCACCCGGGCCTCCCCGGAACATCCGGTTGGTTCCAGCAAACCAATCCTCCGCGTTCCGCGCCACCCCCGGCCGCCGGCGCCGACTATCCGACGTCCGCTGCCTGATCAGCAGCCGGCCGGCCCGCCCGCCGGGATCGCAGCGCCCTGACCTTGTGCCGGTTCCCGCACCGCTGCATCGAGCACCAGCGGCGGGTGCCCGGTCGGGAGGTGTCCAGGAACACCAGGCGACAGTTGTCGCCCTCGCATTCCCTGAGTCGTTCGACGGCCGGGCCGGTCAGCACGTGGATGGCGTCCCTGGCCACCGACGACAGCACAGCGGCTCCGGTGGCCGGGTCCGCCCAGGTCAGCTGCTGGTCGCCCCCGACCTGCGGTGCGAGATCGGGTCGGCTCGCCGCGTCGTTCAACACCGCGAGATCCGCCGCGGACACCCGCAGACCCGCGATGGCGTCCCAGGACGAGCGCCACAGCGCGTCCCGCAATGCTCGTCCTACCGGGACTTCGTCCGGCGTGACGTCGAGCCGGGACGGATCGAGTTCGAGCCGGGATGCCTGAGCCCATCGGCGCAGATCATCGGGCGTGTGCAGCACGTCGTAGCGGACCAACTCGCCCGGGCCGCCGGTCAGCATGAACTCGGTGAAAAGCGCACCCGGGTCGAAGATCCACGCCGGACTGTTCGGCGGATCCAGCACCATCCCTGCGTGAGCCACGTAACCATGATAACCGGTGACATGGCCGGATTCGTCTCCTGAGCCGCCGCCTTGGTTGGATGCCCGGGTGAACCAACTCCAGCCGGCGCAACCACCCCGCGACGAATTCGGGTTCTCGGTCGGCACCAGGCTCGACGGCGCGCTCGGCCGGACCGGAACCATCCGCACCCCGCACGGCGTCATCAACACCCCGGCGTTCATCGCCGTCGGCACCAAGGCGACGGTGAAGTCGGTGCTGCCGGAGTCGATGGCCGACCTGCAGGCGCAGGCGGTGCTGGCCAACGCCTATCACCTGTACCTGCAACCCGGACCGGACATCGTCGAGCAGGGCGGCGGCCTCGGCCGCTTCATGAACTGGCCGGGCCCGACCTTCACCGACTCCGGTGGGTTCCAGGTGTTGTCGCTCGGCGCCGGGTTCAAGAAGGTGCTGGCGATGAACGTCGACGGCATGCGGTCCGACGACGTGATCGCGCCGGGCAAGAACCGGTTGGCCGTCGTCGACGACGACGGGGTCACCTTCAAGTCGCATCTCGACGGGTCGATGCACCGGTTCTCGCCGGAGATCTCGATGCGGATCCAGCACCAGCTGGGCGCGGACATTATCTTCGCCTTCGACGAGTGCACCACGCTGATGAACACCCGTGGCTACCAGGAGCGGTCGGTGGCCCGCACGCACGCCTGGGCGGCGCGGTGCGTGGCCGAGCACCGGCGGCTCACGTCCGAACGTGGCGCGAAGCCGTACCAGGGCCTGTTCGGGGTGGTGCAGGGCGCCCAGTACGAGGACCTGCGCCGGCAGGCCACCCGCGACCTGCTGACCCTCGGATTCGACGGCTTCGGCATCGGCGGGGCGCTGGAGAAGGAGAACCTGGGCACCATCGTCCGCTGGGTGTGCGAGGAACTGCCGGACGAGATGCCGCGGCACCTGCTGGGCATCAGCGAGCCGGACGACATGTTCACCGCGATCGAGAACGGCGCCGACACCTTCGACTGCGTGTCGCCGTCAAGGGTCGCCCGGAACGGCACGCTCTACACCTCACGAGGGCGGATCAACATCACCAACGCCCGGTTCAAGCGCGACTTCGGCCCGCTGGACGACGACTGCGACTGCGCCACCTGCGCGGGGTACGGCCGGGCCTACCTGCACCACCTGTTCCGGGCCAAGGAGATGCTGTCGGCGACGCTGGCCACCATCCACAACGAACGGTTCGTGGTGCGGCTGGTCGACCGGATCCGGAGCAGCATCCAGGACGGCACGTTCGACGAGTTCCGCACAGAGTTCCTCGGCCGGTACTACGCGGCCCGGGTTCAGCCCGCCCGGTAGATCTGACCGGGGGGCGATGTCGAGAATCCGCAACCGGCTCCGACCCCTGGATGAACGCGACCACAATGGGTCGCACCAGCACCGAGGAGACATCATCATGGCCAAGTACCTGCTGCTCAAGCACTACCGCGGCGCGCCGGCTCCGATCAACAACGTCTCGATGGACCAGTGGACGCCGGAGGAGATCTCGGCGCACGTGCAGTACATGAACGACTTTGCAACCCGGCTCGAAGGGACCGGGGAGTTCGTCGACGGTCAGGCGCTGGCCCCCGAGGGGACATGGGTGAGGTACGACGGCGAGGGTCGCCCGCCGGTCACCGACGGTCCGTTCGCCGAGACCAAGGACCTGATCGCCGGTTGGATGGTGATCGACGTCGACAGCCACGACCGGGCGATCGAGCTCGCCGGCGAGCTGTCGGCGGCGCCCGGGGCGGGCGGCGCGCCGATCCACGAATGGCTCGAGGTGCGCCCGTTCCTGACCGGGGCGCACACCATCACGGACTGATCGTCGTGGACGTGGTCCTGCTGCGGACCCTCACGCCGAGCGTGATCGGCATCCTCGGCCACCGTGGAGCCGACTTCGCGGCGGCCGAGGACGCCGTGCAGGACGCGTTGGTCGAGGCCATCCGAACCTGGCCGGCCGACCCGCCGCGGGATCCCAAGGGTTGGCTGGTGACGGTGGCCTGGCGCCGTTACCTCGACGCGACCCGGGCGGACGTCGCTCGCCGACGGCGTGAGGAAGTCGTCGACAACGAGGGCACGGGTACCGTTTCCGCGGTTGACGACACGCTCGCGCTCTACTTCCTGTGCGCCCACCCGTCGCTGACGCCGTCGTCCGCGGTGGCGCTCACGCTGCGCGCCGTCGGCGGTCTGACCACCAGGCAGATCGCCTCGGCCTACCTCGTGCCCGAGGCGACCATGGCGCAGCGCATCAGCCGGGCCAAGCGGACCGTCTCCGGCGTGCGGTTCGACCATCCCGGCGACGTCGCCACCGTGCTGCGCGTGCTGTATCTGGTGTTCAACGAGGGCTACTCCGGTGACGTGGACCTGGCCGCCGAGGCCATCCGGCTCACCCGGCAGCTCGCGGCCGCACTCGACCACCCCGAGGTCACGGGGCTGCTCGCGCTCATGCTGCTGCACCACGCCCGGCGCGCGGCCCGCACCGTGCCCGACGGCAGCCTGGTGCCGCTGGCCGAGCAGGACCGCGGCCGGTGGGACACCGAGCTGATCGCCGAAGGTGTCGAGATCCTGCAGGCGGCGCTGGTCCGAGACCGGCTGGGCGAGTTCCAGGCACAGGCCGCCATCGCCGCCCTGCACGCCGACGCGCCCACCGCCGCGGAGACCGACTGGGTGCAGATCGTCGAGTGGTACGACGAACTCGCCCGCCTGACCGACAACCCCGTCGTCCGGCTCAACCGGGCGGTGGCCGTCGGCGAGGCCGACGGGGCCCGGGCCGGGCTGGCGGCGCTCGCGGAGCTGGACTCCAGTCTGCCGCGCTACACCGCGGTGGCGGCGTACCTGCACGAGCGTGACGGCGACCCGGAGACGGCAGCCCGCCTGTATGCCGAGGCGGCCCGGCACGCACCGAACCTTGCCGAGCGCGACCACCTGACGCGGCAGGCCGCCCGGCTGAATACTCGCCGGTGCGGCTGACCCACCGCTCTCGAGCAACCGGGCCACCGCGGGCGCGAGTGCTGCGCCGAACTGACCCACAGCGACCAGCTTCGGGACGGCGACGCTCCGCTCGACCGGATCCTGTTGTCGCGGAACCGGAATCACGGACACGCCGAAGTGTGAGGGGGCCGGAAGGTCAAGCCCCACTCCGGCCGGTGCCGCGGACGTGCTTCCGGAAGGTGATCGGGGTGCTGGTGGTGCGTTGGTGGAAGTACTTGGTGAAGTTGGTCGGGCTGGTGAAACCGAGCTGGTGGGCGATCTGGGCGGCGCTGAGTTCGCTGTGTGCGAGTAGCCTCTTGGCTTCCAAGATGGTGCGGCCGTCGATGAACTCCTTCGCGTTCATTCCGACCGCTGTGCGGGCGGCCCGGGACAACGTGCGGGGCGAGTACCCGAGGGCGTGCGCGTAGTCACCGACCTGGCGGGTGCGGGTGAAATCCCGTTCGACGGCGTCGCGAAAGCGCAGGAACGTGTCGGCGGGACCAGGTTTCGGCGTCGGCCGGGGTGGGTCCAGGTGCAGGAG
>DATDBV010000591.1:0-6281 GCA_036524715.1 Nakamurella sp.
CGAAAACCCATGCCTTACCGATAGATTCGTGAAGCTTTCAGTGATGGTGAGGGATCACGACCGGCTCGGTGAGTCATCGCGATCTCCGTCATCACTGATGTTAGGACCCCCGGAAGTGCAGTGTCAACCGGTCTACACAAAATTTGTGAACCGGTCTACGATATGGAGTCAACCGGTCTCCGAGGACCCGGTACGGTGTTGCCCAACGGGGCGCCCGAACAGTCACGGGCAACGGGGACCAGGAGGATGACGAATGTCCGAGCAGGTGAGCCCCAAGCCCAAGGCACGGCCGTCGATCTCCGATGTCGCCCTCGAGGCCGGCGTCTCCAAGGCCGCCGTTTCCAAGGTCATCCGCAACGCCTACGGGGTCAGCCCTGCAATGCGGGAGCGGGTCGAATCGGCCATCGACCGCCTGGCCTATCGGCCCCGGATCGCCGCCCGAGTGATGCGCGGTGCCAGCTTCACCATCGGCTTCGAGGTTCCTCACCTGGGCAACGACTTCTTCACCCAGATCACCGAGGGCGCGACCTCGAAGCTGGCCGGCTCCGGATACCAACTGATCATCGCCCCCGGCCTGGGCTACCTCAGCGGGTCAGCCGTCCTGGACGCCCTAGTCGACCGCCAGGTCGACGGGATCATCGCGATCGCCTCGGACGTCGAACCCGCCTGGCTCGAACGGCTCGCCGGGCACGTCCCCCTCGTCCTGCTCGGCCGCCACGATGCCGCCCAGGCGTACGACACGATCACCGACGACGACGCCGCCGGCGTCGACCTGGTCATGGACCACCTCTTCGCTCTCGGTCACCGGCGGATCGCGCACCTGACCATCGACACACCCACCGAGATGGCCCCCCAAACCCACCGGCTCGCGACCTACCGCGGCCGGATGCAGCAGGCCGGCCTGGAACCGCACGTGGTCTTCACCAAGGCCGCCGAACACGACGCCTACGACACCGCCCGCGACCTGCTGGCGGCGACCAGCCCGCCGACCGCGGTTTTCGCCGGCAACGACACCCTGGCGATCGGCGTGCTCCGGGCCATCGCCGACCGAGGGTGGACCGCTCGGGACGTCTCCGTCGTCGGCTACGACAACATCGACCTCGCCGAGCACCCACTCATTTCGCTCACCTCGGTCGACCAATTCGGCATCGACATCGGTCAAACATCGATTGACCTCCTGATGCAACGCATCCGAGACGGCCGTACCGAGCCAACGCACCATCGTATCCAGCCCGAACTGCGCGTCCGCGCCTCCAGCGCAACCGCTAGACCTTCATGACCACGAGCGTGTCGTCGTCCATCCGGAGGTCGACGCCGAATCGCGGCTGGCACAGCGCGGCAGAACCCCAATGCAGCGGCCGCTGCTGAGCCGTAGGGGCTGGTCAATTCGTCGTGTCCGGGATCAGTGATGCGTCGGGGAACGAGGGTTGGGTCGGGGATGTCGTGGCTGGCCGAGTCTTGGCTCCGCTGTCCGGATCAGATGAACCGGCGGGAGTCCGGTGGCGACGGCTCAGCCACAACGAGATCGGCCAGGCAAGTCCTGGTTGGCCGTCCCGTGCCTCCGAGCTCATGAGGGCAGGGCGTGGTCATTCAACTTGGCCACGCAGCCGGCAAAGCGGCTGTATCCACACGGGGCATGACGCTGCTGGTTCTGGCACACCACCCACCGGCCGCGATGGTCTGCGACCCCATCGCAGCCGCGCGATCTCGACGCCGATCGACGCAGGCCGGTCGAGATGCACGGCTACCGAAGGGATTCGCGCGAGGACGGCAATCAACCCTCGTCGCGAAGCGGAGCCTGCTACGGCTGGTTGGCCAGTCGAAGAATGGCGTTGGCCAGGACGTTGGTGCCGTTGGCGCAGGCGTCGGGCCGGGAGTACTCGCGGGAAGTGTGCCTGATTGGCCATCCGCTCCCAGGAGATCTGCACACCGTGGTGGGCCGCGATCCCATCGACGTAGGAGGCCCGGTACTGTCCGGCGGCGGTCATCCGGTCGTCGACGGGGTTGCGCAGATCGATGGTGATGATGGCCTCGTGCGGGATGACATTTGGTCTGCTTGGGAGCGATGTCGAAGTTGCCGACTGTGGCGCGGAGCTGGCCGAAGTCGCTGCTGCCGCACATCCGGCGCAGTTCGTCCACCACCTGGCCGCGACGGGGCCGGCGTCGTGCCGGGTGTGGATCGGGGTGTTGCCGGCGTGGGCGGCCTCGCCGCGGACGGTCAGGCGCTGCCAGGAAATCGACTGCACGCTTGCACGCTGGCCACCGTTGCCCATCAACTTGGTGTTCGGCCCGGCGACACGAGTGACACTGATGTGTCTGCCGGCCATCAAGATGTACTCGCCCGGACCGTGTCACACCAACGGTCGTTTGTCTCACAAACGACCGTTCGAGCGCCGGGCTGTACGAACACGGCATTCGCTGCATCCGGTCGGATTGACTGCGTCCGTTCGACGATCCACTTGCGAAACGGTCCTGCCTTCGTTCGCTCTGCGTCGAGAGCCCTTCGGGCAGGTCCGGACAGTCGGGCGATCAGATGGCGACGACGTGGACGAGATCTTCAAGTCCTGCGAATTCCTCGCCGTTGCGTGTGTAGAGATCGAGGCCGTTGGCGTGTGCGGTCGCGGCGATCAGCAGGTCCGCGAATCGGCTACGCGGCTTGCGTCCTTCGCGGACCACGGCGGCGACGACGAGCCCGTAGCTGCGGACGGCTGTGCCATCGAACGGGAGTGGCTCCAACTTCGCCTCAACTTCCTGCAGCCGCACCTGCCGTTTCGCCGCGTCGGTCGCTGTGGTGGCAAGGCGCGGCCCGGCCGTCAACTCGGCAGCAGTGATTGCGGAGATCGCCATCTCGTCCGGCAACGCCGCGACGACGATCGGGTCGTGCCAGTCGATGACCACCGAGGTGTCGAGCAGCCCGGACGCCATCTCACAGTCCCTGGTCCATCACCCGATCGAGGTCGGTTCGAAACTGATGTCTATCGATTCGCACGCCGGCTTTCGCCAGCGCCGCGACCTCCTCGCGGGAGATGAAGGTGCGGCGGCCGGATCGGACCGGGCGAAGTTCGGCGACCGGCTCGCCGTTGCGCGTGACGATGAAGGTTTCACCGGCCGTCACGGCGTCGATGACCTTTGCGTTCTCGTTGCGCAGCTCGCGCTGCGCGATCGTCCTCGTCATGCCCCTGAGCGTAGCAAGATGTGCGACGCCGCGCGACAGGCTGGCGCTATCGGCCGCGTCAGCCACCGACGCGCCGACCATCCAGCCCCGCGACACGGGCGGCCGGTCACGTTCGCCTACCGCGGATGCGGTAGGCGAACGACCGCGCCGGGGGACGACGGCGGGTCCGCCATCGCGAAGACTTGCTGCTGGCGATCGGCCTGTGCGGTCGGGGTAAGAGGCGGTAGTGAGCACGACGAGTCGGTCCGTTCCGGCGTTCGGCGGGCTGCTTCGGCTCGCGCCGGGTCCGGCTGTGTCCGTGTCATGGCCGGTCGCCGGAATGCGGTTCGTCGCAGCCGGTTTGACGGCGAGCCTGAGCTTTATCCCGCTGTGAGTTGCACCGCCGGTTCACGTTTCGGTCGACCGGCCCCGGCTCGGTCATCCGCGGGCAGAGTGCCGGCAGCGCCATGGCCGTCGTCGGCCTGATGGCCAACAGTCTCGCCCTGGCGGTCTGGAACCTACTGGTTCCCGATGCGGGCGCGGTGAGCACCCTGGCCATCGTGTACTGCGTCAACGCTGTCGTCGGGCTGGTCAATTCCCTCGTTCTTCGTCGTGTCCTCGGCAGTCGGGGGTGGCCGCGCCGCCTGACCTCCCGGATGCCATCCACCGCCGGCGAATGGCGTCGGCCGGGTGTCACTACCGCGGGCGCGGTACATCAAGCGGCACCGGTGCGGTAGCGCGGTCGCCGCGCTGGGTTGACGACTCGGACGCGGTTTCCGACGAGCCTTGTAGTCGGTTCCTCATTCAACGAAAGGTCCTGACCGTGAAATCATTCGCCCTGTGGTGCGCCCGGCATCGGGTCACCGTCGTCGCCCTGTGGGTGGCGTTGATCGCCAGCCTGGCCGGCGGTGTGGTGGCCGCCGGTTCGGCGTTCACCGACTCGACAAACCTGCCGGACAGTGAGTCGGCCACCGCCTATGGGTTGTTGGCCCAGCAGGCAGGTGTCGATGCGGTGTCCGCGGAGTCCGGCACCATCGTGTGGCAGTCCGACGGGACGGCCGTGGAATCGGACGGGGTCCGTCACCAGGTGAGCTCGATGCTGGCGCAGGTCGCGCAGCTGCCGGGCGTCACCGCCGTCGACAATCCCTATGCTGCGGGGGTTTCCGGGCACATCAACCCGTCGGTGAATACGGCGTACGCGACAGTGACGCTGGCCGCGGGTACCGACGTCGAACCGATCGTGGCGGCGGCCCAGTCGGCCGGCAGTGACGTGTTGCAGGTCGAGACGGGTGGCGCGGCGTTCACCGAAGAGCCGGCGCCGTCCCACGGGACCGAGGCCATCGGCCTGATCGCCGCGCTGATCATCCTGTTCCTGCTGTTCCGGTCGTGGTGGTCGGCGGTGCTGCCGATCCTCATCGGCCTGGTCGGGGTGGGTTCCTCGCTGCTGGCGGTGCTGTTGATCTCGCACGTGCTGGACCTGTCCTCCAGCAGCATCACCATGGGTTCGCTGATCGGCCTGGGCGTCGGCATCGACTACGCCCTGTTCATCGTCCACCGGTTCCGCAAGGCGGCCGCGGCGGGTGTCCCGGTGCCGCAGGCGATCGCCCAGGCGGTCAACACCTCCGGTCGTGCGGTGGTCTTCGCCGGCGCCACGGTCATCGTGGCGCTGCTCGGGATGTTCGTGGTGAACCTGAGCCTGCTGACCGGCATGGCGCAGGCCGCGGCGATCACCGTGGCGTTCACCGTGGCCGCCGCCCTGACCCTGCTCCCGGCGCTGCTGGCACTGCTGGGGCACCGCGCGCTGTCCCGCAAGCAGCGCGCCGCCCTCGCCGCCGGTGCGGCCACCGCCGAGCAGGCGTCGCCGGGTGGGCGGGCCGCGCGCTGGGCCGCCCTGGTCCAGCGGGCCCCGAAGCGGGTCGCCGGAGCCGGGCTGCTGCTGATCGTGCTGCTGGCCACGCCCGTGCTGAGCATGCGGGTCGGCGATGCCGACGCCTCCAGCGATCCGGTCGGCAAGCCGTCCCACTCGTACACCACCCTGATGGCGGACGGGTTCGGCGCCGGGGTCGACGCTCCTTTGCTGTTGGTCGCGCAGACCCCCGACGCGGCGGCGGTCGCGGCGTTCACCGGCCTGACCGAGCAGTTGCCCGCGGTGGCCGGGGTCGCCGCGGTCCAGCCCGGCGGGCAGGGCCCGATTTCGACCGTGACGGTCATTCCCACCACGAGCGCTCAGGCCGCCGAGACCGCGGACCTGGTTGCCCATCTGCGGGGGGACATCATTCCCGCCGCGCAGAGCGGTACGGACCTGCACGTCCATGTCGGCGGCAAGGCCGCGACCAGCATCGATCTCGGGGACGCCCTGATGAGCAAACTCCCGGTGTACCTGGCCCTCATCGCCGTCCTCGGCTTCCTGCTCCTGGCGATCGCGTTCCGCAGCATCCTGGTGCCCCTGGTCGGCGTGATCAGCAACCTGGCAACGATCCTGGTCGGACTGGGCGCGATCACCGCGATCTTCCAATTCGGTTGGGGAACCGGGTTTCTCGGGATCGGGTCCGGCGCACCGATCATGTACCTGGTCCCGGTGATGGTGGTCGGCGTGATGTTCGGCCTGTCGATGGACTACCAGGTGTTCCTGGCCAGCCGGATGCACGAGGAATGGGAGCACGCCCGCGACAACGGCCGCGCCGTCCGGGTCGGCATGGCCGAAACCACCCCGGTCATCGCGAGCGCCGCGCTGATCATGCTGGCGGTGTTCGCCTCCTTCGGGTTCAGCGGGGAGCGGATCGTGTCCGCCATCGGCATCGGCCTGGCCATCGCCGTCGTCATCGACGCCTTCGTCCTCCGGCTGGCCGTGGTACCCGCGGTCATGCACCTGATCGGCCGCCGCAACTGGTCCTACCCGCGATGGGCCCAGCGCATCACCCCGAACCTGTCCATCGAGGGCGCGCCGGAGCGGGATAGTCGCGAATCGGTCCTGGTCACGGCCGGCGTCCGGTAGGACGAACAGATGCAGTCCGACCACCTCACGGCCGATCTACCGGCCGGCTTCCCGGCCCGGGTGCGCGATTGGCGCACCCGGGCCGCGGGCCTGTTCGCCGCAGACCCGCAACCCGCCCGTATGTGGTGGCTC
>DATDBV010000592.1:0-2962 GCA_036524715.1 Nakamurella sp.
GGTCTCCCGCGATCAACTCCAACCCGGCGACCTCGTCTTCTACGCCCGGAACACCTCCGACCCGACCCCCATCCACCACGTCGCGATGTGGATGGGCAACAACCTGGTCGTCGAGGCCAAGAACTCCGGCACCTCGGTCAAGATCTCCAGCATGAGCTGGAACGGATACATCGGTGCCGTCAGGCCGGGCGGCTGACCGCTCGACCGGCCGGATCTCAAGAGCAACCGACTGTGGCGACCATCCGGCCAATGTCCGACCGCCATCCGGTGAAAGGTGAAGGGCTGCACGTCGACGGTTGCTACACGAAGGTCGCCCGGTGACCACGTCCCCCGCGATGGCGGCCCTTCACGGGATCTTCACGCTGGTAACGGCCATTGCTTCATGCCCGGTCCGCATGCTGGGAGATAGGCACCGTTGGGTGTCCGGAGCACGAAAGGCGGCCGAGAACAATGAGACTGAATCGGAAAACCGTGATAGCGGGACTCGCAGGGCTCGCGATTGCGGGCGTGCTCGCCGGAGGCGCAGGCATTGCGGTGGCGGCCACCGGCACGCCGAGTACGCAGTCGAGCACATCGTCCACCGCGCCTCCCTCCGGTCACATCGGTGGCCACGGCGACATGGACGGCATGTCCGGAGCCGGTCAGGTGGGGCATATGGCAGGAATGGCATTCGGTGAGAACTCGCCGATGGCTGCGGCGGCGGGCTACCTCGGCCTGAGCCAGACCGACCTGCGGGCTCAACTGCAGGGTGGCCAGTCCCTCGCCGATATCGCCGCGGCACAAGGCAAGTCGGTGTCCGGGCTCGAGGACGCGATGCTCGCGGCGATGACGAGCAACCTCGACGCGAACACCACGCTGACCGCGGAGCAGCAGGCGGCGCACCTCGCGCTGGTGGAGAGCCATCTCGACACGATGGTGACCGCACCCCATTCGCCCGGTGCTGGGATCGGACCGATGGGTCCGGGGATGGGCGGGATGATGGGCCGGTAGTCGCCCGGCAGGCGATGCGGCAGAACCTTCAACGAGACATGGCAGGTGTCCGGCTGCGGCCGACCGGTGACCTCGGTTCGGCCGGGCGGAGGCCCTTTCCCTGGGGCCAATCCGAAGGAGTGAGCGATGCGACGGGTTTTGGTCGTCGATGACGAGCCGCACATCCGCACCGTCCTGCGTGGCTACCTGGAGGCGGACGGGTTCGACGTGACGGAGGCCGCCGACGGCGAGGGGGCGCTGGCCGCGCTCCGCGACCGGCAGCCCGACCTGGTGCTGCTGGATGTCATGCTGCCGGGAATTGACGGGCTGGAGGTGCTCCGCCAGCTGCGCACCTTCAGCGATGCCTACGTCATCCTGGTCACGGCACGCGCGGAGGAGGTCGACAAGCTCGTCGGGCTGGGTGTCGGGGCGGACGACTACGTGACCAAACCGTTCAGTCCGCGGGAAGTGACGGCGCGGGTCAAGGCGGTGCTGCGCCGGGACCGTGGTGGTCGTGCCGAGAGGGACGAGGCGTTGCGGTTCGACGGCTTGATGATCGACACGGTCGGCCGCGAGGTCGAAGCGAACGGCACGACGGTGATGTTGTCCAGCTTGGAGTTCGACCTACTCGCCGCCCTTGCCGGAGCCCCGGGTCGGGTGTTTTCCAGGGCGCAGTTGCTGGAGCGGGTGTGGGGGTACGACTTCTACGGCGACGAGCGGGTGGTTGATGTCCATATCCGCAGCCTGCGGGCCAGGCTCGGTGACCCGGCGGGTGATCCGCATCTGATCGCCACGGTGCGCGGCGCTGGGTACAAGTTCGTCGGCAGCCCGGGATGAGGAAGATGCGGCTGCCGCTGCGGCTGTTCCTCTCCTACGCGGTCGTGGTCCTCATCGGCGCCGTCGTGGCCTACCTGACCGTGCGACTGCTCGCTCCGGCCCTGTTCGATCACCAGGTCGGGATGATGAACGGCATCGGCACCGGCATGGGAATGGACATGGGCATGGGTGCGGCGGCGCAGGCCGGCGTGCAGAACGCGTTCCTGTCCGCACTCGACACGGCCTTGATCGCCGGCGTGGCCGCCAGTGTCGCCGCCGCCGGGGGCGCGGCGTGGTTCGTCACCCGCCGGCTACTCCGCCCGCTGGACGCGGTCCGCGCGGCGACCAGACAGATCGCCGGTGGCCGGTACGAGGTCAGCGTGCCCCTTCCGTCGGAGCCGGAGCTGGCGGCGCTGGCCGCGGACGTCAACACCCTCGCTGCCGCCCTCGCGAGCACCGAGACCCGGCGCACCCGGTTGTTGGGTGATGTCGCACACGAGCTGCGGACCCCGCTGACCTCCCTCGACGGGTACGTCGAGGGGTTGATCGACGGTGTCTTCGCGCCGAGCCCCGAGGTTTTCGCCTCGCTCACAGAGGAATTGCGTCGGCTGCACCGGCTCGCCGATGACCTGTCCAGCCTGTCCCGGGCGCAGGAGCAGGGACTGGACCTGCACCCGGTTGATGCGGACCTGGCCGATCTCATGCGTCGCGCGGCCACCCGGCTCCGGCCGCAGTTCCAGGACGCGCAGGTCACGTTGACCGTGCACGACGGACCGGTCGTGCCCGTGCACGTCGATCCGGACCGGATCACCCAGGTGTTGACCAACCTGCTCGGTAACGCGCTGCTGGCCACCCCCGCCGGCGGGACAGTTACGGTCACCGCGCGTCCTTCCGCCCGCGGTGGTGAGGTCGTGGTGACCGACACCGGGGTCGGGTTGTCCGAGCTGGACCTTGAACGGGTTTTCGAACGGTTCTACCGCGCGCCCGGACAGCCGCGCAGGTCGGCCGGATCCGGGATCGGCCTGACGATCGCCCGCGGTATCGCCCGCGGCCACGGTGGGGACATCTCGGCAGCATCCGCTGGCCCCGGGCGGGGCGCCAGCTTCACCGTGTTGCTGCCGTTGCGCTCGCCCGACCGATCGGGTGCCATCGGGCGGATCGAGAACTGACACCGAGA
>DATDBV010000593.1:0-4863 GCA_036524715.1 Nakamurella sp.
GCACCGACCACTCCGCCGAATTCGATGCCGACGTGCTGATCGTCGGCGCCGGTCCGGCCGGCCTCGGCCTGGCCAACCTGCTCGGCCTGCAGGGTGTGCGGGTGACCGTGCTCGAGCAGCTGCCCGAGCTGATCGACTACCCGCGGGGCGTCGGCCTGGACGACGAGTCGCTGCGTTCGCTGCAGGCGATGGGCCTGGTGGACAAGGTGCTGCCGCACACCACGCCGCAGCACATCATGCGGATGGTCAACGGCAAGGGTCAGGTGATCGCCGAGATCAAGCCCGGCACCAAGGAATTCGGCTGGTCCCGGCGCAACGCGTTCATCCAGCCGCTGGTCGACCGGGTGCTGGCCGACGGCCTGGACCGCTTCGAGCACGTCGACCTGCGCTTCGCGCACACCGTCGAGGGCATCAGCGAGAACGACGACCACGTCGAGCTGACCGTGGCCACCCCGGACGGCCCGACCACCCTGCGCGCCACCTATCTGGTCGGCGCCGACGGCGGCCGCAGCCGGGTCCGCAAGTACATCGGCGTCACCTTCGAGGGCCAGTCGCCGTCCACCCGCTGGCTCGTCGTCGACGTCAACGACGACCCGCTGGGCACACCCAACGTGTTCCTGGGCGCCGACCCACGCCGGCCCTACGTCTCCCTCGGGCTGCCGCACGCCATCCGCCGCTTCGAGTTCATGCTGTTCGAGAACGAGCCCGACACCCTGGTCGACGACCCCACCTTCGTCGACGATCTGCTCAAGGACCACGTGCCGCACCCGGAGAAGCTGAACTTCATCCGCAAGCGCGTCTACACCCACCACTCCCGGATCGCCGGCTCCTTCCGCAGCGGCCGCGTCTTCATCGCCGGCGACGCCGCGCACCTGATGCCGGTGTGGCAGGGCCAGGGCTACAACAGCGGCATCCGGGACTCGACCAACCTGGCCTGGAAGCTGGCCGCGGTGCTCCGCGGCGACTGCGCCGACACCCTGCTGGACACCTACGATGTCGAGCGCCGGGCGCACGCCAAGGCGATGATCGACATCTCGGTCGCGTTCGGCCGGGTCATCAGGCCCACCAACAAGGTCGTCGCCGGACTGCGCGACGCCGCCGCGGCCGTGCTGAACGCCGCACCCCCGATCAAGCGGTACTTCGCCGAGATGCGGTACAAGCCGATGCCCCGCTACCACCGCGGCGCCGTCGTCGACGCCACCACCGGCCGGGTCGGGCACTCCGACGCCGCCTTGACCGACACCTCGCACCCGGTCAAGTCGGCCAACAACAAGGTCTCCCCGGTCGGCACCCAGTTCATCCAGCCGCGCGTCGACACGGCCGATGAGTCGGACGTGTTGCTGGACAACCTGATCGGCGCCAACTGGGCAGTCGTGTGCTGGGGCACCAACCCGTCGCAGGTGTTCTCCGCCGATGACCTGGTCAAGCTGAAGGCCCTTGGCGCCACGCTGATCTCGCTGCGGCCGAGCACCCAGCTGGGCAACGACACACCCACCGACGGCACGATCGTCGCTGCGGACCGCACCGGCGACATCAAGCGCTGGTTCGACGACCGGCCCACCCCGGTGGTGTTCCTGCGGCCGGACCGGTTCGTCGCCGCCGCCGGCCTTGTCCAGGACGCACCGGCCCTGCTGGACTCGCTGCTGACCGCGATCTCGTTCCAGACTTCCTGATACTTTTTCATCGACAAGGAGTTTCGACATGACCGAGCGTCCCTACACCAGTGTGTGGTCCGACCTGAACCAGGTCTCGTTCTCGCAGGGTTTCATCGACGCGGGTGGGTACCGGACCCGGTACCTGCACGCGGGCGACCCGAGCAAGCCCGCGCTGATCCTGCTGCACGGCATCACCGGCCACGCCGAGGCCTACGTCCGCAACCTGGCCTCGCACGCGGAGCACTTCAACGTCTGGGCCATCGACTTCATCGGCCACGGCTACTCCGCCAAGCCCGAACATCCGCTGGAGATCAAGCACTACATGGCCCAGGTCCTCGGCTTCCTGGACGCGATCGGCGTCGACAAAGCGTCGTTCTCCGGGGAATCCCTCGGCGGCTGGGTCACCGCGCGCCTCGCCCAACTCCACCCGGAGAAGGTGGAGCGGATCGTGCTGAACACCATGGGCGGCACCATGGCCAACCCGAAGGTGATGGAGCGCCTCTACACCCTGAGCATGGAGGCGGCCAAGGACCCGTCCTGGGAGCGGGTCAAGGCCCGCCTGGAATGGTTGATGGCCGACCCGACCATGGTCACCGACGACCTGATCCGCACCCGCCAGCAGATCTTCCAGCAGCGCGACTGGCTGATGGCCTGCGAGATGAACATGGCCCTGCAGGATCCGCAGACGCGCAAGCGGAACATGCTGTCCGACGACGACCTGCGCGCGATCCAGGCGCCGGCCCTGGTGGTCTGGACCACCAAGGACCCGTCCGGCCCGGTCGACGAAGGCCGTCGTATCGCATCCCTCATCCCGAACGGCCGGCTCTCCGTGATGGACAACTGCGGCCACTGGCCACAGTACGAGGACACCGAGACCTTCAACCGCATCCACCTGGACTTCCTGCTGGAAGGATCCGACCGGTCATGACCGTCGCGCTGCTGTCCATGTCGCACAGCCCCCTGCTCGAGCACGTCGACCCCGGTCCCGAGGTCAGCGCGGCCGTCAACGGCGCCTTCGACCAGGCCCGCTCGTTCGTGCACGACTACGACCCCGACCTGATCGTCAACTTCGGCCCCGACCACTACAACGGGTTCTTCTACGAACTGATGCCCACTTTCTGCATCGGCTACGACGCCATCTCGATCGGCGACTACGGCAGCCAGGCCGGCCCGCTGAATGTGCCCACCGAGGTGGCGAAAGAGCTGGCCGGGCACGTGCTCGATTCCGGGCTCGATACCGCGGTGTCGCTGCGGATGGAGGTCGACCACGGCGCCGTCCAACCCCTGGAGCTCATGTACGGCGACATCGCCGCCAAACCCGTCATCCCGATCTTCCTCAACTGCGTCGCGCCCCCCTTCAGCTCCCTCAAGCGGATCCGGCTGTTCGGGCAGGCCGTCGGCCGGTTCTTCGCCCGGTCCGAGGCGAAGGTGCTGTTCATCGCCTCCGGCGGGCTCTCCCACGACCCACCGGTGCCCCGCATCGCCACCGCGACGCCCGAGCAACGCGAGTTCCTGCTCGGCGGCGGCCGGCATCTGACCCCCGAGGCCCGCGACGAACGGCAGCAGCGGGTCATCACCACCGCCCGCGACTTCGCCGCCGGCACCGCCAGCATGAAGGACCTGGCCCCGGAATGGGACCGGACCCTGATGGACATCCTGGCCTCCGGCGACCTGACGCCGCTGGACGCCTGGACCCCGGACTGGATGACCGAGGTCGCCGGCAACTCCTCGCACGAAGTGCGCACCTGGATCGCCGCCTACAGCGCCCTCGGCGCGGTAGGCGACTATACGGTCGATTATTCGTTCTACAGGCCCATCCGCGAGTACATCGCCGGCTTCGGCGTCACCACCGCCACTCTCGTCTGACCCCACGGGCATACGCTCGGTTCGGGCAGACGGGCCGGCGCTCGCCGTCGGCTCGTGGAGGCGGGATGGACGATGCTCGGGCCGAGCTACCTCGGATCTGGAACTGCCCACGCTGCGGCGCCAGGTTGGTCAGCCGCAACCTGTGGCACTCCTGCGGCCAATTCTCCATCGAGAGCCTGTTCGCGAAAGCCGATCAGCATGTACTGGATTTGGTGTACAGGTACGTTGCGCTGCTCCACAACCTGGGTGACGTGCAGGTCATCCCGCAGAAGACGCGTCTGGTTTGCGTGGCACGGGTCCGATTCTGCGGGCTCGAACCTCGCAAGGACGGGTTCCTGGTCAGCTTCGCGCTCCATCGCTGGCTCGACAGCCCCCGCATCGCGAGAACCATCGACTACGGGCCACGGTGGCGCGCCCACCAGGTCCGCGTCCGCTCCGAGGCCGACCTCGACGACGAACTGATCTCCTGGCTGCAGGAGTCGCACGATGTCGTCGGCCTGCAGAGCGACCTGCGGCGGGCGCGTCGGCCGGATGCGTGATCGCCACCCTCGGGACGCTACCCTCGCGTTCGGTCAAGATCCCGACGCGAGGCGAAGGAGCCCGATCAATGGCGCACGAGGTGCAGGGTGTGGTGTCGCTGGCCAAGGACGCCCCGGTTCAACTGACCACGATCGTGGTTCCCGACCCCGGACCCGGCGAGGCGCTGGTCGACGTGCAGGCCTGCGGGGTGTGCCACACCGACCTGCACTACAAGCTCGGCGGCATCGGCAACGACTACCCGTACCTGCTGGGTCATGAGGCCGGGGGTGTGGTGTCCGCGGTCGGTCCCGGTGTCACCGGGGTGCGGCCGGGTGACTACGTGATCCTGAACTGGCGGGCGGTCTGCGGTCAGTGCCGGGCTTGTTTGCGCGGCCGGCCCTGGTACTGCTTCAACACCCACAACGCCAAGCAGAAGATGACCCTGGTGGACGGCACGCCGCTGTCCCCCGCGCTGGGCATCGGCGCGTTCGCCCCGAAGACCCTGGTCGCCGCCGGCCAGTGCACCAAGGTGGATCCCCGGATCCCGCCGCAGATCGCCGGCCTGTTGGGGTGCGGGGTGATGGCCGGCATCGGGGCCGCGATCAACACCGGCGCGGTCACCCGCAACGACTCGGTCGCGGTCATCGGCTGCGGCGGCGTCGGTGACGCAGCCATCGCCGGAGCGAAGCTGGTCGGCGCGCACACCATCATCGCCGTCGACACGGACAAGCGAAAGCTGGAGTGGGCCAAGGAGTTCGGCGCCACCCACACGGTGCATCCGGACGACGGGGACGTCGTCGAGCAGATCCAGGACGCCACCGGC
>DATDBV010000594.1:0-3330 GCA_036524715.1 Nakamurella sp.
TCGACGGTGCTGGTGGTCACTGGGCGCTCCCGGCGGTCGTGGTGGTCTGGTCGGTCGCTGCGTGGTGCGGGTTCTCCCAGATCACCGTGCCGCCCATGCCCAGGCCGACGCACATGGTGGTCAGGCCGTAGCGGATGTCGGGCCGCTCGGCGAACTGGCGGGCCAGCTGGGTCATCAGCCGCACGCCGGAGGACGCCAGCGGGTGCCCGATGGCGATCGCGCCGCCGTACTGGTTGACCCGCGGGTCGTCGTCGGCGAGTCCGAAGTGGTCGGTGAACGCGAGCACCTGCACCGCGAACGCCTCGTTGATCTCGATCAGGCCGATGTCGCCGATGGTCAGGCCGGCCTTGGCCAGCGCCTTCTCGGTCGAGGGGATGGGGCCGACGCCCATCGTCTCGGGTTCGACCCCGACGAATGCGAAGGACACCATCCGCATCCGGACCGGGAGGCCGAGCTCCTGCGCGACGTCGGCGGCGACGAGCAGGCATCCGGTGGCCCCGTCGGTCAGCCCGGAAGCGTTGCCGGCGCTGACCCGGCCGTGTGGCCGGAACGGGGTGCGCAGATTCTCCAGCACGTCGAGAGTGGTTCCCGGGCGCGGCAACTCGTCCCCGGTGGCCAGGCCCCAGCCCTGCTCGGATCGGGTGGCGACCGGCACCAGGTCACCGGTGATCTGGCCGTTGGCCAGGGCCTTGGCGTACTTCTCCTGGCTGGCCACGGCGTACGCGTCGGCCCGCTGCTTGGTCAGCTGCGGGTATCGGTCGTGCAGGTTCTCCGCGGTGGAGCCCATGTTGAGGGCGGTCGGGTCGACCAGCTTGTCGGCCAGGAACCGCGGGTTGGGGTCGGCACCCTGCGCCATCGGATGGTGACCCATGTGCTCGACGCCGCCGGCGATGGCCACGTCGTAGGCGCCGACGGCGATGCCGGAGGCGACGGTGGTGACCGCGGTCATCGCGCCGGCGCACATCCGGTCGATAGCGAAGCCGGGCACGCTCTTGGGCAGTCCGGCCAGGATCGCCGAGGTCCGGCCGATGGTCAGGCCCTGGTCGCCGGTCTGCGTGGCGGCGGCGATGGCCACCTCGTCGATCCGCTCGGGGGGCAGTTCGGGCCGGCGGCGCAGCAGCTCCCGGATGACCTTGACGACCATGTCGTCGGCCCGGGTCTGGGCGTACTGTCCCTTCTCGCCGGCCTTGCCGAACGGGGTGCGCACCCCCTCGACGAAGACCACGTCGCGCAGTGTCCGACCGGCGGCCGGGGCCGGCGGGGTCGATTGTGTTGACGTCGATTGAGATGACACAGCCATGGATCACTCTTCCTCGGGTCGCCCGGCGAATTGTCGGTCGTGGCGAGCGGTCGGGTCTGCCTTGACGGCCCCCACATCCGGCTCCGTCGCCATGCTACCCCGATAAGTTACCCACGGGTAACTTATCGGGTGTGACGTCCTCCGCCCGCCGGTGGGGTGACCTCAGCGCCCCGTCGCGTCGACGATCGCCTGGCGCAGCACCGGTCCGGTGAGCTCGATCTGCCACGGGCGAGCGCCGCGGCCGGCCAGCACGCCCGCGAGGGCCAGGCCGAGGTCGGTGCCGTCGGCGTCCGGGGGGGTCCACAACACCCGGCGGACCAGGTCCGGGGACAGCAGGTTCTCCACCGGCGTGCGCACCCGATCCGACAGTTCGGCCAGGCCGGCCTTGGCCGACTGCAGTCGAGCGGCGGCGACCGCATCGCGGGACGCCCACTTGGCCGGGGCCGGCGGACCGTCACCCGGATACCGCGGTGGCGGCAGATCCTCGGCCGGCATGGCGAGGGCGTGGGTGATCGCGGTCAGCCACACGTCGGCGTTGCGCCGCTGCATTCGCCCGGAGAACACCGGAAGCGAGACGAGCGTCGCCAGGTTGGTCGGCCGGGCGGCGGCGGCGGCGATGATCGCCGAATCGGGCAGCACCCGGTGCGGCGCGACGTCCCGGCGCCGGGCCAGCGAGTCCCGGGCCAGCCACACGTCGCGCACGATGGCCAGTGCTCGCCGATCGCTGATCTTGTGCACGCCGGAGGTGCGGCGCCACGGGTCCGGGCGCGGCGCCGGCGGCGGCGCGGCGACCAGCGCGGCGAACTCCTGATGCGCCCACTCGAGCTTGCCTTGCTGGTCCAGTTCCTCCTCCATGGCATCGCGCAGGTCCACCAGCACCTCGACGTCGAGCGCCGCGTAGATCAGCCAGTCGTGCGGCAACGGCCGGGTCGACCAGTCGGCGGCACCGTGCCCCTTGCGCAGCTGCAGGCCGAGCATGCGTTCCACCAGCGGGGCCAGGCCGACCCGGGGGAAGCCGGCCAGCCGGCCGGCGAGTTCGGTGTCGAACAACCGGCGCGGGCGGATCCCCGCCTCGGCCAGGCACGGCAGGTCCTGGGTGGCCGCGTGCAGCACCCATTCCGACCGGGCCAGGGGATGGTCCAGCACCTGCAGGTCGCCCAGCGCGACCGGGTCGAGCAGGGCGGTGCCCAGGTCGGGGCGGCGGAGCTGGACCAGGTACGCGCGGCCGCCGTACCGGAAACCGGAGGCGCGTTCGGCGTCGATCGCCACCGGTTCGGCGGGACCCGCCGCGAGCCGGCGCGCCCAGGCCAGCAGATCCGATGTCTGGGTCAGCGGGCCGACGATGGGGTCCCGGGGGGCCAGCAGCGGGACCGCTGGGGGGTCGATGCCCGCCGGGCCGTCGGCAACGACGACGTCGTCGTCGTTGCCCGCGGAAGTCATGTGCGGAACCTATCGCGCCGTGACGGAATGAGTCGGGAAGACCGTCCGGTTCCGGTCCGTTGTGTTCGGTTCTGCGGTGCTGTTCAGGCGATGGTGTTCGGGTGGTTCGGGCGGTGGTGTTCGGGCGGTGGTTCGGGCGGTGGTGTTCAGGCGATGGTGTTCAGGCGATGACGCCGGCCCGCATCGCCAGGGCGACCATGTGGGCTCGGTCGCCGGTGCCCAGCTTGCGACCGATTCGCGCCAGGTGGCTCTTCACGGTGAGCGCCGACAGCGAGAGCTGCTCGCCGATCCACTTGTTGGACCGGCCGTCGGCGACGAGGCGGATGACCTCGATCTCCCGGCTGGACAGGTCGTGGATGGTGGCCGGAATCGAGGCCGCCGCGGGGTTGGCGCGCCGGCCGATCAGCACCCCGCTGACCCCCGAACCGACCGCGTCGATGACCGGCCCGATGTCGGCGGTCGGGGCCAGCGCGATGACCCTGGGCCAGCCCGCCTCCCGCAGGGCGTGCACCAGCCGGCCCGCCTCCGGACCGAGCTGCAGGCTGACCAGCGCGAGGTCGCCGCCGATCTGCCGAGCGACGAGGTCCTCG
>DATDBV010000595.1:0-9610 GCA_036524715.1 Nakamurella sp.
GTCGTGCACCTGCACCCGTCGCTGCACGCGTTGACCATCCGCTCGCCCGAGGGCCTGGAGGTCCTCACGCACATCGGCCTGGACACCGTCCGGATGCGCGGCGAGGGGTTCACCGTCCAGGTCAAGGTCGGCGACCAGGTCAAGGCGGGCGATCCGCTGATCGTCTTCGACCTGGACATGGTGGCCACCCAGGCCAAGAGCCTGCTCACCCAGATGGTCATCGCCAACACCGCGGACATGCTGTCCGGACTCGAGCCGGAATCCGGCTTCGTCACCGCCGGCAAGAGCGTCGCGGCCGTCGCGATCCTGTCGGAGCCGGCTGCCGGCGTGGACGGCGCGGCACCGAAACCGGCCGGCAAGAAGGTGACCTCGGACGCGATCATCGTCCCCAACCCGGTCGGGCTGCATGCCCGGCCGGCATCCGTGCTGTCCAACCTGGCCGCCCAGTACGAAAGCGACATCACCCTGCACCGCGGCGAGGATCAGGGCAACGCCAAGAGCGTCATGGCGATCATGGGCATGGAGGTACGGTTCCGGGACAAGGTGCGGATCAGCGCCTACGGGGCCGACGCCGAGGAGGCGATCAAGGACCTGGCCGAGCAACTTCGCGTCGGGCTCGGCGAGGAGGGCGCCGTTCCCATCGAGGAAGGCGCCGCGGAGGGTTCCGACGCCGCGCCGGCGGTCCCGGTCGCCGCTGTCGCTCCGGCGCCGCGCCGCCGTTCCGACGACCCGAACGTGCTGCTCGGCGTTTCCGCCTCCCCCGGCCTCGGCGTGGGCACCGTGCTGCAGATCCGGCACGAGGAGATCGATGTCGAGGAGAACTCCAACGACCGGCACCGCGAGCGCCGCAAGCTCAACGATTCGATCGACCGGTCCCTGGTGCAGTTGACCGCGTTGGAGGACCGGCTGGCCAGCCAGGCCGACGCGGAGAAGGCGGCGATCTTCGCCGCGCACCGGGAGATTCTGCGCGACCCCGAGCTGCTCGACTTGGCCAATAGCGGTATCGACAAGGGCAAGACGGCCGCGTACGCCTGGCGGTCCGCGTACACCAACTACGCCGACAAGCTGGCCGGGCTGAAGAACGAACTGCTGGCCGGGCGGGCCATCGACGTGCGCGACGTCGGCTCCCGGGTGTTGGAGGAGATCACCGGCCAGCGCCGCGAGAAGGCACTCATCCCAGCGGGTTCCATCCTGATCGCGGAGGACCTCACTCCGTCGGATACCGCCTCGCTGGACCCGAGCCAGGTGGCCGGCTTCTGCACCACCGCCGGCGGGGCGTCCTCGCATGTGGCGATCCTCGCCCGCGCCCTGGACATCCCCGCGGTGGCCGGCATCGAACCGCGCGCCCTGGACATCCCGGAGGGCACCCGGGTCATCCTGGATGGCGCCAAGGGGACCCTGCGGCAGAACGTCACCGAGGAGGAGGTGCAGCGGATCCGGGAGCGTCAGGAGCGTCAGGCGAAGCTGCGGGCGATCGAACTTGAACATGCCGACGAGCCGGCCACCACCACGGACGGCCACCACGTGGAGATCGTGGCCAACATCGGCAGCCTGGAGGACGCGCAGGCCGGTGTCACCAAGGGCGCGGAGGGCGTTGGCCTGCTGCGGTCGGAGTTCGTCTTCATGGACCGGCGCAGCGCGCCGACCGAGGACGAGCAGGCGCAGATCTACACCGACATCGCCAAGGCGCTCAAACCCGGTCAGCCGCTGGTCATCCGGACCCTGGACGTGGGCGGCGACAAGCCGCTGCCGTACCTGCCGATCGCCCCCGAGGAGAACCCGTTCCTGGGCCAACGCGGCATCCGGGTCGGGCTGGACCGGCCGGAGATCCTGCGCACCCAGGTCCGGGCCATCCTCCGGGCAGCGGACGCCGGCGCCAAGATCAACGTGATGTTCCCGATGATCGCCACCATCGAGGACTTCCGGCTGGCCAAGGCGATCTTCGAAGAGGAACGCAACGCGATGGGCGTCATGCCATTGCCCGTCGGGATCATGTGCGAAGTCCCGTCCACCGCCGTGATGGCGCGCCAATTCGCCGCCGAGGTCGACTTCTTCTCCGTCGGCACCAACGACCTCACCCAGTACACGCTGGCCATGGACCGCGGGCACCCGAAGCTGGCCCCGCAGGTGGACGCGCTGAACCCGGCGGTGCTCGGGCTCATCGCCGACTGCGTGCGCGGCGCGCACGCCGCCGGACGCTGGGTCGGCGTATGCGGTGGCGCCGCCTCCGACATCCAGGCCGTTCCCCTGCTGGTCGGCATCGGCGTCGACGAACTCAGTGTCAGCGTGCCGGCCATCCCCTCGGTGAAGGCGCTGATCCGATCCCTGTCTCTGGAACGCTGCAAGGAACTGGCGGCCCAGGCCCTGGGCGCCAATTCGGCCGAGGCCGTCCGCGCGCTGGTGCCACTCGACAACGACTGACACCCGGACTGAGATCCCAGCCACCCTGTCCCGTTCACCCGACCGCACGACGCGTCAGCGGAAGGACCCCCATGACGACCACCCTGGAACAGTCCCCGGCGGCCGAACCGGCCCCGCCGGCCCCGAACAAACTGAAGGAGATCTGGAGCAACTTCTTCGGCTTCCTGCAGAAGCTGGGCAAGTCGCTGATGCTGCCGGTGGCCGTGCTGCCGGTGGCGGGCATCCTGCTCGGCGTCGGCGGCGCCTTCCTGGGCAACTACAACCAGGCCGCGATCGACGCCGGGTACTGCACCGTCGACGGCACGGCGTATTCCGGCGACGTGGCCGCCTGTCTCGCCGACCCCGGCACGCATGTGGTGGTGGGCGATCCGGTCGCGGCCGGGATCATCGCGGAACCCCTGTATGTGTTCCTGAAGATCCTGCAGGGCGCCGGCGACCCGATTTTCGCCGCCCTCGGCCTGATTTTCGCAATCGGTGTGGCGCTTGGCATGGCCAAGAACGACGGCGTCGCAGCGCTGGCCGCGACGGTCGGCTTCCTGGTGATGACGGCTACGATCGGCGTCATCGCCACGGCCCGCGGCATCGAGACCAAGGCGGTCCTGGGCCTGCAGACGCTGGACACCGGTGTGTTCGGCGGCATCCTCATCGGCGTCATCGCCGGCGCCCTGTTCAACAAGTACTACCGCATATCGCTTCCGCCCTATCTGGGCTTCTTTGCCGGGAAGCGGTTCGTGCCGATCGTCACGGCGTTCGCCGCCATCGCGCTCGGCATTGTGCTCGCGTTCGTCTGGCCGCCGATCGGTGCCTTCATCGAGGACACGGCCAGCGAGGTCATCAATGCCAATGCGCCGCTCGCGGTGTTCGTGTACGCGCTGGTGGAGCGCGCCCTGCTGCCGTTCGGGCTGCACCACATCTGGAACGCGCCGTTCTTCTTCGAGGTGAACATCGGCGGGTGGCCCGACTGCGCCGGCATCCTGACGTGCTTCTTCCGGGGGCATCCGGAGTCCGGAATCTTCGGCGGCGGCTTCCTGGGCAAGATGTTCGGGCTGTGCGGCGCCGCGCTGGCGATCTACATGTGCGCCAAGCCGGAGAACAAGGTCAAGATCGGTTCGATCATGCTGGCGGCGGCGCTGACCACATTCCTCACCGGAATCACCGAGCCACTGGAGTTCTCCTTCCTGTTCGTCGCGCCGCTGCTCTACGTGGCGCACGCCCTGATGTACGCCTCCGGCTTCACCGTGATGTACCTGCTCGGCGGTCGACTCGGATACACGTTCTCCCAGGGCGGCATCGACTACGTGCTGTTCTTTGCCAACGGCATCAAACCCTGGCTGGTGCTGATCGTCGGCCCGATCTGGTTCGTCCTGTACTTCGTCGTCTTCTACGGGCTCATCAAGCTGCTCAAGATGAAGACACCGGGCCGTGAAGACGATGAGGCCGACGTCGGCGAAGCTGCGGCCGCCGGTGCGAACCAGTTCTCCCAGCAACTCGTCCTGGCCTTCGGCGGGCGCAGCAACATCACCGACCTGGACGCCTGCATCACGCGCCTGCGGGTCGGCGTGGTGGACATCCACAAGGTCAGCCAGAGCAGGCTCAAGGCGCTCGGCGCGGCCGGCGTCCTGACCGTCGGCAACAACATGCAGGCGATCTTCGGCACCCGGTCGGAGAACCTGAAGACCGACATCGAGGAATATCTCAAGACCGCCGGCGACGAGGCCGAACTGGGCGAGGACCAGGTCGAGGAGGTCGTGTACGAGGAGCCCGGGACCAAGCCGAAGCTGCGGGATCCGCTGGCCGCGGAGAAGGCCCGCGACTTCATCGCCGCTCTCGGCGGACGGGAGAACATCAGCAAGGTCGAGGCGGCAGCCGAGACCCGGCTCCGGGTCAAGGTCAAGGACGGATCGAAGGTGGACGAGGCCGCGCTGGCCAACAGCGGCATCGCCGGGGTGGTCAAGGTGGGAGACGGCCTGTACCACCTGATCGCCGGCGCGAACGCCGATCAGTACGCCGCGGAGATGCGCGGCCAGTTGGTGACGGTGCCCGTCTGACCTCGTGACGAGATGCCCCGTTCGGTGTGAGACCGCACCGAACGGGGCACTGTCGTTTCCGGGGCAGCGTGCCCCTCACGAAGGGAGCCGACCATGGGACTGGACGACAAGATTTCCAACACCGGCGAGAAGGCGGCAGGCAAGATCAAGGAGGCCACAGGCAAGGCCACCGGTAACCGGGACCTGGAGGCCGAAGGCCGGGGCGACCAGGCCTCGGCGAACGTCAAGCAGGCCGGCGAGAAGCTCAAGGACGCCGCCAAGGACGTCCTGAGCTGACCGCAGAGCCGTGGACGAAAACGCCCCGATCCCAACGGGCTCGGGGCGTTCGTTCAGCTATTGGGCGGCGGTCGAGGTCCTGGTGCGGCCCCGGCGGACCCGCTCGACGAGCATCCGCGAAGGGTAGATGCGCCGGTTGGTGCGACCACCGCGCATGAACTTGATCCGGGTCAGGTTGACGCCGCGGACGGGTGAGAGGGCGTCCTGCTCGGCGCCGAGCTGCTCCACCCGGTCCAGGATGACGGTCTTATCGTCCAGCCGGATCATGGTGCCGGTGGTCACCGCGGACAGTTCCGTCAGGGTGCCGCGGGTGTCGTTGGTCCTTTCGTGTGCATTCATGGCCTATAGACGTGCCCATGCCCAGGCCCGTTGCGGCAGCGGACCGGGAGGTGGTCGATCTCACCGGGCCCAGGACCCGGCCGGCCCTCGGCCGGCCCGGCGGCGATCGAAGGCCGCGCCGATCAGTCGATAACGAGCCAACCCGATATGTCCTTTATGCCGTTCGGCTCGTTTTCAAACCTGATGGGACGGACCCGCCAGGGGCCGGCCACGCCGCTCAGTCCAACCCCGGGTGGCCGAAATATCCCAAAAATCCATTTGCGCACAGCCCGGCCCGGCGCACCGCTGATCCAAGACTCGTCTTCCGCGCCGTTTTGTCCGATTCTGTGCGTCTCGGATCGGCGCGGCTCGCCGGGCCGGGGACGGTGACGCCGAGATCCACACCAGCTGCTCAAGAAGGCTGCCCATGTGGATCTCGCGACCCGGTCCCGCCCGGACCACCAGCTCCGGCCGCGTCATACCCCGGCGGTCGACCCAGATCCACACCAGCGGCTTAAGAAAGGCTGCCCATGTGGATCTCGGGGCCAAGCGTGCGGCTGTCAGGCGCCGAGCCGTTTCTGTGCCGCGTTGATCAGCGCGGCCCACTCGACACCCCAGGCCGCGCACCACGATCCGGCGCACCATCCGGCCGGCGCAACCCCCGACCGACCCAATCCCGGAGCGGTCAGGACAGACAGGTCGCCGGGGTCACGCTGGCGGCGCCGGCCGGAGGTTCGCCGTCCGGCGCGCAGCCGAGCACCGCGTACCGGTCACCACCCCAGGTGTAGACCATCCACACCGCCGACCCGTCGCCCTGATCCTGCACCGCGATCGCCAGCTCGCCGTCCAGGTCGACCACGGCCGACCGCTCGGTGGCCGACGGGAACGCGTCGTCGCCGGAGACGTCCCGCCACGCACCGGATTCGGTGAGTTCGAACGCGGACAGGATGGCCCGGCCGTCGTTCTGCCGGCCCGTCACCACGCACCGACCCTGTGTGCACGGCAGCACGCCACTGCCGGGTGCGGTGAAGGCTGCGCCGTAGGGCACCCCGATCACCCCGGCGACCTGCCCGTCCGACCCGACGGACAGCAGGATCGCCCGCCCGGAGCCCGTGCTGACCAGGGCCGCCGAGCGACCACCGGTTACGTCGCGATGCGTGGCTAGCACCGTGCAGCCATCGCAGTTGGCCAGCGACACGTTCAGGCCGTCACCCGACGGCGCGGGCACGGCCGCGGCTGTGGCCCCCGCCGGGGCCGGCGTCGGCTCAGCGGGTGGGGGCGGTGTCGCCTCGTTGGCCGCGGTGGCCGTCGGCTCCGACCGTGCCTCCTCGGTCGCCGGGGAAGGCTCGGCCGCCGCGGTGGGGGCGTCGGTCGTGGGGGCCACGGTCACCGGCGCCGTGCCCTGGCTGCTGAGCACCAGCTCGGGCACCGTCACCACCAGGGTCGGGCCGGCGACCGACGGCCGGGTGACCGGCGAGCTGGTGCCGGCCGGGCCGGTGCCGGAAGTGGCCAGGGTGCCGCTCGCGCAGGACGTGAGCAGCAGGGCCGCGGTGGCCAGCCCGCCGGCGAACCGGCGGACCGTGCGCGGACGATGTCGCGGTCGGGTCACCCGGCGGCTCCGGCAACCACAGACGCAACCATTGAGCCGGCCACTCGCAGGAACTCGTCGAATCCGTCCGGGTCGGCCAGCGCGTCCCTGGACACCGCCGCGTCGACCGCCATGCCGCCGAGGATCCGCTTGACCGGTACCTCGCACTTCTTGCCGTTCAGGGTGCGCGGCACCGCCGGCACCCGCACCACCACACCGGGCACGTGGCGGGGCGAGAGTTCGGTGCGGATCAGCCTTTTCACCGTAGCGGTGACGGCCTGCTCATCGGCGTCGGGCGACAGGACCACGAACAGCAGCAGATCCCCCTCCCCGGCGGCCGTCGAGGTGTCGACCACCAGCGAATCGGCCACCTCCGGCAGAGATTCCACCACCCGGTAGAACTCCGCGGTGCCCATCCGCACGCCGCCGCGATTGAGCGTCGCATCGGACCGTCCTTCGATCACGCACGAGCCGCGCGAGGTGATCCGAATCCAGTCACCGTGCCGCCAGATGCCCGGGTAGTCGGCGAAATACGAGTCGTGCAGGCGCTTTCCGTCCTCGTCGCCCCAGAAGAACACCGGCATCGACGGCATCGGCGCGGTGATCACCAGCTCGCCGACCTCGTCGGTCAGCGGTTCGCCGGTCGGCGAGTACGACTCCACCTTGGCCCCGAGCGCGCGGCAGGAGATCTCACCCATCCACACCGGCACGGTCGGCGCGCCGCCCACCACGCCGGTGCACACGTCGGTGCCACCGGAGAAGGACGTGATCTGGATGCCGGCCCCGACCTCGTCCCGGATCCAGCGGAACCCGCTGGTGGCCAGGGGCGATCCGGTCGAGCCGATGGCGGTGACGCTGGTCAGGTCCAGTTCGGCGGCCGGCCGCAGGCCCGCCTTCTGGCTGGCCGCGATGAACGGGGCGGACGTGCCGAACAGCGTCACCCGGTGCTTCTCGGCCAGTCGCCAGAGCGTCATCAGATCCGGATGCCCGGGGCTCCCGTCGTACAGGATGACGGTGGCGTTCACCAGAAGCCCGCCGATGACGAAGTTCCACATCATCCAACCGGTCGTGGTGAACCACAGGAAGCGGTCGCCGCGGCCCAGGTCCCAGTGCAGCCGCAGTGACTTCATGTGCTCCAGCAGGATCCCGCCGACCGAGTGCACGATCGGCTTGGGCAGTCCGGTGGTGCCTGAGGAATACAGCACCCACAGCGGGGCGGAGAACGGCACGGGGGTGAAGACCGGCTCGGCGGCCGTCGAGGTGAGCTCGTCCCAGCCGATCATGCCCTTGGGCGCCGGTGTGCCCAGGGCCGGGATGTGCACGGCCCCAGCCAGCGAGGGCAGCGACTCGCGCAGCTTGGTCACCGTCTCCGCGACGAGGAAGGCCTTGCCGCCGTAACGGTATCCGTCGACCGCGATCAGCACGGTCGGCGAGATCTGGGTGAACCGGTCGATGACCGACGGGGCCCCGAAGTCCGGGGAGCAGGACGACCACACCGCGCCGAGCGCGGCGGTGGCCAGGAACCCGACCAGCGCGTGCACGGTGTTGGGAACCAGGGCGACCACCCGGTCGCCCTGCTGGACGCCGAGCCTGCGCAGGCCATCCTGGGCCGCCCCGACCCGCCGCCGCAGCTCTTGCAGGTCCAGCAGTTCCTCGGTGCCGTCCTCGGTGACCGCGATGACCGCCGGTTCCCGATCGACCGGCTCGCCCGGGGCCGACAAGGCGTGTTCGGCGTAGTTGAGAGTCCCGCCGGGGAACCAGACACTGCTCGTCGCAGGGGCTTGACCCGGCTCCGCCGGGGCCGACCTTGATCCGGCGCCCGGCATCACCGACTCGGGCAGCGCGTCGGTGGGCCGGTCGTGCCAGCGGATCTGGAAGTAGTCGGCGATCGTGCCCCAGAAGTCGGCCGGCTCGGATGTCGAGTAGTCCCACAGCGCGGCGTAGTCACCGAACGTCCGTCCGGTCCGGCCGGCGACGAAATCGGCGAAGTCGGTGATCGCCGCGCGGGCGACGCGCTCCGGGCTGGGCGTCCACAACACCTCGGGAACCACATCGTTTCCAGTCATTCGTCGTTCCTACCTGGTGATGGCGCCGGATCGGTATATGGCGAAGACACACCCATCCGTGGGTTCAGTGTGGGCCATCGCCGGTGGTCGACGATGACGACTGTCGCGCCCAACCGTAGCCCCGCGGGCGGCTATGGTCGTGGACGCCAGTCCTCCGGCGCGGGTGCCGGAACGGCCCGGCCATGGGAGGTCATTCTCAGTGACGGTGCGCATCCGGTCGGCATTGGACACGCTGCCCGCCTACGCCCCCGGCCGGTCTGTGCCCGGGGCGATCAAGCTGGCGTCCAACGAGCTGTCCTTCCCGACGCTGCCCGTCGTCGCGCAGGCGATCGCCGACGCGGTCGTGCACGAATCCGCCGGCATCAACCGGTACCCCGACAACGGCGCCCAACGTGTGGTGACCGCGCTCGCGGAGCTGACCGGCGCCCCCGAGTCGCACATCGTCGCCGGCTGCGGGTCGGTGGCCCTGTGCCAGCAGCTCGTCCAGGCCACCGCCGAGACCGGCGACGAGGTGCTGTTCGGCTGGCGCTCGTTCGAGGCCTATCCGATCGTCACCCAGATCACCGGCGCCACCGCGGTCCGGGTGCCGGTCACCACCGGTCACCAACTGGACCTGCCGGCCATCGCCAACGCCGTCACGCCGGCCACCCGGCTGATCTTCATCTGCACCCCGAACAACCCCACCGGCACCGCCGTGCGGCGAGCCGAGCTCGAGTCGTTCCTCGATCGGGTGCCCGACCACGTGCTGGTGACGATCGACGAGGCCTACACCGAGTTCGACGACGCGCCCGACTCCCCCGACGGGTTGAGGTACGCGACGAGCCGGCCCAACGTGGTCACCCTGCGCACCCTGTCCAAGGCGTACGGGTTGGCCGGCCTTCGGGTCGGCTACG
>DATDBV010000596.1:0-4200 GCA_036524715.1 Nakamurella sp.
GATCTGGACGGCGGCTCGTGGTTCGAGCCGACATTGTGGACCGGCCTGACCAACGACACCAGGCCGATGCGCGAGGAGGTCTTCGGCCCGGTCGCCGGTCTCGTGCCGTTCGACAGCGAGGAGGAGGCGGTCCGGCTGGCCAACGACACCGACTACGGGCTGGCCGCGAGCGTGTGGACATCCGACCTGGTCAGGGCGCACCGGGTGGCCCAACAGATGCGCGTGGGCATCGCCTGGGTGAACACCTGGTACCTGCGTGACCTGCGCTCGCCGTTCGGCGGGGTGGGGATGTCCGGCATCGGCCGCGAAGGCGGCGAATACTCGATGCACTTCTACACCGAGCCGACGAATATCTGCATCAACCTGTGATCGACGCGACGTGATCAACACCGAGGAGCGCCTGTGGCTGGGCAAGCATCGTCCGAGCGGCTGGTCACCCCCCGGAGCCGGTTCCCGCACGCCCGGGTGGCGGGTGAGCTGATCTACGTCTCGGGGACGAGCAGCCGACGCCCCGACAACACCATCGCCGGGGCGGCGGTCGACGAGCTGGGCACCGCCACGCTGGACATCAGGGTGCAGACCCGCGCGGTGCTGGACAACATCCGCACCATCCTCCAGGGCTTCGGCGCGGACCTGTCCGACCTGGTCCAGGCCACCACGTACCTGGTGTCGATGAACGACTTCGGCGGCTACAACGAGGTCTGGGCCGAGTACTTCCCGGATTCCGCGCCCGCCCGCACCACCGTTGCGGTGCACCAGCTTCCGCACCCACATCTGCTGATCGAGATCCAGTCGGTCGCGCTCCGCGGCTGACCGTCGAACAGAAAGGCACAACCATGGCCGTGCCCCCGGTCTTCAACTTCGACACCTGGGTCAAGGACAACCAGCACCTGCTCAAGCCCCCGGTGAACAACAAGATGATGTACGGGGGCGACGACTTCATCGTGATGGTGGTGGGCGGGCCGAACCAGCGGACCGACTTCCACGTGGACCCCTACGAGGAGTGGTTCTACCAGATCCGCGGGAACATGCACGTCAACATCGTCGAGGACGGCAATCCCAAGACCGTGCGCATCCGGGAGGGCGAGGTCTGGCTGCTGCCGCGCAATACGCCGCACTCACCGCAGCGACCGGAGGCCGGCTCGATCGGCCTCGTCGTCGAGCGGATCCGCGAGGAGGGCACCCTGGAGAAGTTCCAGTGGTACTGCGCCAACTGCGGCTCGCGGGTCCACGAGGTTGAACTGCAGGTGCGCAACATCGTCGAGGACCTACCCCCGGTGTTCCAGGCGTTCTATGACGACGAGCAGGCACGGACCTGCAAGTCCTGCGGAACCGTGCATCCGGGGAAGTAGGTTCCGATGAGCTCCGCCGATCCCGCCATCGACGTGCACACCCACTTCGTGCCGCACGGGTGGCCGGAGCTGCCCGGCGCCGACCCGGCCTGGCTGCGGGTCGAGTCCGAACGCGAAGCGATGATCATGGTCGGTTCGCGGGAGTTCCGTCGGATCCAGAGCGACTGCTGGGACCCGGCGGTCCGGGTGGCGGACATGGACGCCGACGACATCGGCCAGCAGATCGTCTCGCCGACCCCGGTGTTCTTCGGCTACGCGCACAGCGCGGGCGATGCCACCAGGATCTCGGCGATCTTCAACGATCTGGCGCTGAAGATCACCGCGGGCGCACCGGACCGGCTGATCCCGTTCTGCCAGGTGCCGCTTCAGGACACCGATGCGGCCTGCGCCGAGTTGGATCGTTGCCTGGCCAACGGGCACGCCGGCGTGGAGATCGGCAACCACGTCGGCGACCGCGATCTGGACGACGCCGGCATCGTGACGTTCCTGCAGCACTGCGCGCAGGTCGGGGCGCCGGTGTTCGTCCACCCCTGGGATCTGCCCACCTCGCCGCGGCTGCGACGGTGGATGGCGCAGTGGCTCACCGGCATGCCCGGCGAAACGCATCTGTCGATCCTGGCGATGGTGCTCGGCGGGGTGTTCGACCGGATCGACCGATCGCTGCGCATCTGCTTCGCCCATGGCGGCGGGTCGTTCCCGATGTGGGTGGGCCGGATGGACAACGCCTGGCACCGCCGACCGGACGTCATCGCCACCTCCGAGTTCCCACCGCGGCACTACGTCGACCGGTTCTCGGTGGATTCGGTCGTCTTCAATGAGGCTGCCCTGCGGCTGCTGGTCGAGTCAATGGGGCCCAGCCAGGTGATGGTCGGCAGCGACTACCCCTACCCGTTCGGGGAACGGCCGGCCGGCGCTGTGGTCCGCTCCGCGACGTTCCTTCACGACGACGATCGGATGGCGATCCTGACCGGGAACGCGCAGCGCTTCCTGGGCCGCGGCTGAAATGGACGCCTTCTCCGAAGCGCGCGCTCACGAACTCGACGACTCGGACGTCGAGTTCTCCCAACGTGACCAGTTCCTGATCCCGCCGGCCCCCGGCGGGGCCTACCCCGATTCGGCCTACCTGGCCGGGAACTCCCTGGGGCTGCAGTCCCGGGAGATCCGCATCCGGCTGGACGAGGTGCTCACCGAGTGGCAGCAGTGGGCGGTCGAGGGGCACACCGAGGCGAAGCGGCCATGGGTGAGTTTCCACGAGTTGCTCCGCGAACCTGCGGCGAGCCTGGTCGGTGCACTGCCCAGCGAGGTCGTGTCCATGAACACGCTGACGGTGAACCTGCACCTGATGATGATCAGCTTCTACCGGCCCACCGCGGAGCGGCACGCGATCGTCATCGAGGACACCACCTTTCCCTCCGACAGCTACGCGGTCCGCAGCCAGGCCCGGTTCCACGGATTCGACCCGGACACCGCCGTCATCCGGCTGACGCCGCGCCCGGGCGAGCACGGTTTGCGCAGCGAGGATGTCGTCGGATTCCTGGAACGGGAAGGGCAGCGGGTCGCCCTGGTGCTGCTCGGTGCGGTGAACTACTACAGCGGCGAGCATCTGGACATCGAGTCGATCACCGCGGCGGGCCACGCCGCCGGGGCCGTCGTGGGCTGGGACCTGGCGCACGCCGCCGGCAACGTGCCGCTGCGGATGCACGACTGGAATGTCGACTGGGCCGCCTGGTGCAGCTACAAGTACCTGAACAGCGGGCCGGGCGCGATCGCCGGCGCGTTCGTGCACGAGCGGCACCTGGCCGACCGCTCGTTGCCGAAGCTGGCCGGCTGGTGGAGCACCGACCCCAGGACCCGGTTCCTGATGCGGCCCACGGTCGAGCCGGTCGACACGGCGGACTCCTGGCAGCTGTCCAACCCGCCGATCCTGGCGATGGCCCCGGTGCTCGCGTCGCTGGAGATGTTCGCCGAGGTCGGCATGGACAACCTGCGGCAACGCAGCATCCGGCTGACCGGATACCTGGAGTCGGTGCTCGACGGGCTGATCGGGGACCGGCCGATCAAGATCATCACGCCGCGCGATCCGGACCGTCGCGGCACCCAGCTGTCGGTCCAGCTGCGGGCCGGGTCGGTCCGGGAAATCACCCACCGGATGCGCCTGGAGCACGGGGTGATCGCCGACGCCCGCGAACCCGACGTGATCCGGCTGGCGCCGGCCCCCCTCTACGTCTCCTATCACGACTGCTGGCGGGCGGCGCAAGCGCTGATCAGGGTGGTGGACAGCAATGGCTGACCTACGGCCGGTGGCGATCGTCGGGGCCGGCCTGGCCGGATCGGTGCTGGCCGCGCAGCTCGGCCAGCGCGGCATCCAGGTGGACGTGTACGAGCGGCGGTCCGATCCCCGGGCGACCGGCGCCGAACGCGGCCGGTCCATCAACCTGGCGATCTCGGCGCGCGGACTGTCCGCCCTGGAGCAGATCGGGCTGCGCGAGGATGCCATGGCCGGCTCGCTGCCGATGCGGGGGCGGACCGTCCACCCCGTCGAGGGCGACACCGTTTTCCAGCCGTACAGCGCCGACGGCCGGCGGGCGATCAACTCGATCAGCCGGTCCGACCTGAACGCTGCCCTGCTCACCTGCGCCGAGAAGACCCCCGGCGTCCGTATCCATTTCGAGCACCGGCTCACCGGGGTGGACAGCCAGTCCGGGAGGATGACCTTCCAGACCCCGGACGGCCCAACCACTCTCGGCGCGCAGGTGATCCTGGCCGGCGACGGCGCCTACAGCGCCACCCGGGCGGCGATCCAGTTCCGCGAGGGTTTCAACTTCAGCCAGGATTTCCTCGAGCACGG
>DATDBV010000597.1:0-2381 GCA_036524715.1 Nakamurella sp.
TGCCGCTCGGCCGGGGTGACCCCGTCGGTCAGGGTGCCCTCGATGGCGCCGACGTCCAGCGGCGACGGCAGGTAGGCCACCACCGCGTCGAGCATCGGCTGGACGCCCTTGTTCTTGAACGCCGAGCCGGTGACGACCGGGTTGAGCTTGCCGGCGATGGTCGCCCGGCGGATCGCCGCGTTCAGCGCCTCCAGCGAGAGTTCCTCGCCGGCGAGGTAGGCCTCCATCGCCTCGTCGTCGTTCTCGGAGACGGTCTCGATGAGCTTCTCCCGGTACTCGTCGGCCTGTTGACGGAGATTTCCCGGTATCTCTTCAACTGCGTAGTCCTCACCCTTGACGGTCTCGCCGCGCCAGGTCAGGGCCCGCATCTGCAGCAGGTCGACGACGCCGATGAAGTCGCCCTCGGCGCCGATCGGGAGCTGCAGCACCAGCGGCGTGGCACCGAGGCGCTCGACCATCATGTCGACGCAGCGGAAGAAGTTCGCTCCCGTGCGGTCGAGCTTGTTGACGAAGCACATCCGCGGCACGTGGTACTTCTCGGCCTGCCGCCAGACCTGCTCGGTCTGCGGCTCGACCCCGGCGACGCCGTCGTACACCGCGACCGCACCATCCAGCACCCGCAGCGACCGCTCGACCTCGACCGTGAAGTCGACGTGGCCGGGCGTGTCGATGATGTTGATCTTGTGGCCCTTCCAGCTGGTGGTCGTGGCCGCGGAGGTGATGGTGATGCCCCGCTCCTGCTCCTGCTCCATCCAGTCCATGACCGCGGCGCCCTCGTGGACCTCGCCGATCTTGTACGTGATGCCGGTGTAGAACAGGATGCGCTCGGTGGTGGTGGTCTTGCCCGCATCGATGTGGGCCATGATCCCGATATTGCGGACCTTGTCCAGAGGATTGCTGGCCACGGTGGTTCCTACCTCGTCTCGAGAATGGTTCGTCGCTGTGACGATGGAGTGGGAGCTGCCCTCGAATCGTGCCCGACGGCGCTCACGCGCGCTTGCTAGGTGACACCGCAACAGCGCCGGACCCTCGGCCGAGTCCGCCGCTGCCGCCTGTCCTACCAGCGGCTGCGCCATTGCCGCCGGCCGACTTCGTCATGTACGAGCACTCGTGCCTCCTGCTCGCGCACGACTTCGTCACCACCGACTGCGCCACTTGCCGCTGGCCGACTCCGCCATGCACCGACAGTCGTCCCTCCTGTCCGTGCATGACTGCGTCACCAGCGGTAGTGCGCGAAGGCCTTGTTCGACTCGGCCATCTTGTGCGTGTCCTCGCGGCGCTTGACCGAGGCTCCCAGGCCGTTCGACGCGTCCAGCAGCTCGTTCATCAGCCGCTCGGTCATCGTCTTCTCGCGGCGGGCCTTGGAGTAGCCGACGATCCAGCGCAGCGCCAGGGTGGTGGCCCGGGCCGGCTTGACCTCGATCGGCACCTGATAGGTGGCGCCACCGACGCGGCGGCTCTTGACCTCAAGGGCCGGCCGGACGTTGTCCAGCGCGCGCTTGAGGATGACGACCGGATCGCCGCCGGACTTCTCGCGGGCGCCCTCCATGGCGCCGTAGACGATCGACTGGGCGATCGAACGCTTGCCGTCCAGCAGCACCTTGTTCACCAGTTGGGTGACCAGCGGCGAGTTGTAGACCGGGTCGGCGACCAGCGGCCGACGCGGTGCGGGTCCCTTGCGCGGCATGTCAGCTCTTCTCCTTCTTGGCGCCGTAACGGCTGCGGGCCTGCTTGCGGTTCTTCACGCCCTGGGTGTCCAGAGCGCCGCGCACGATCTTGTAGCGAACGCCCGGCAGGTCCTTCACCCGGCCGCCGCGGACCAGCACGATCGAGTGTTCCTGCAGGTTGTGACCCTCGCCCGGGATGTAGGCGGTGACCTCGACCAGGCTGGTCAGCTTGACCCGGGCGACCTTGCGCAGCGCCGAGTTCGGCTTCTTCGGAGTGGTGGTGTAGACGCGGGTGCACACGCCGCGCCGCTGGGGGCTGCCCTTGAGGGCGGGGGTCTTGGTCTTACCGATCTTGTCGGTGCGGCCCTTGCGGACCAACTGCTGGATCGTGGGCATGCGCTGCTGACTTCTTCCTTCGCGACGATTCGGGACCGGCTCAGCGCTGGTTTCCGATGGGTTCGTTCCTGGTACGGGCCCCGGCTGACTGCCCTGATCCAGCGGGCTGGATCGCACACACGGCCGAGGGTGACTGCGGGTGCTGCCGGGTGTTCCGCGATCGGCCGGATCGAGGGCACACGACAGCGACCCAGCAGGACCGGGCCGGTCGATCAGGCTACCCGTCGGGCGCGGGTGCCGGCAAATCGCCTGGCGGGCGGTCAGGGCTGAACGTCCGGCCGGCCGTGATCGGCCGCACGAACGCCGATCCAACTCCCG
>DATDBV010000598.1:0-5014 GCA_036524715.1 Nakamurella sp.
CGATAAGCGCCGCCCGCTTCTCCGCGGTCAGGGTGTCGGGGAGCTTGCCGACGCGGCGGTCGATCCGCTCCTGCCGGGTCGGGTACTTCGCCGGCGGCCGGCCCAACTGCCTGCCGTCGAACGGGCTGCGGGACTGCTCGAACAACTCCCGCAGTTGGGCCTCGGTCACCTCGGACCCGACCATGTTCTCCGCGCCGAGTCCGGCGAGGCCGGCGCCCAACCAGGTCCCCGGAGGGTAGCCCGCGGCAGTGTAGTACCGCGTCATCGCGGAGGCGCCCGGATCGTCGGCCCGGCCGTCGCCGGCGGCGACGTGGTCGACCAAGTAGTCGACCGACGCCATCCGCGACAAACTCATCACCACCCACACAGGTGCTCGCATCCGATGCGATTTAAGTCGGTACTGGTGTCCTGACGTGAACTCCAGTGGCGAGTTCGCTCAGACCCAGATCCGCGGATAGGCCGGGATGGACGATCGGGACGGAGTCCGAAATAGTTGATTTGATCGGTCTGTCCGTATGCGGGCGCGGGGAAGCGTGTGCGGGGTGGACGATGGCCCGGCTGGTCGCGCCGGGTCAGCGGGTTCCGTGTCCTTGGTTCGTCGGGACGGTTGCGCTCGGGGTCAGCCGGCGCGGGCGGCCGGGATGGCCTGCAGCGCTTTCAGGGCGGTCACCAGGAGTCCGGCTTCGGGTGGTGGCCGCAGGGTCAGGGCCCGGTTGGTGCGGACGACCCGTGCCGGGATGTTGATCAGTTCGCGGCGCATCCGGGTCACGGTGCGCCGCTTACGGCCGCGGCCGTTGTCCAGACCGGCGAGTTCCTGGATCCAGGTGGGTGCCACCCGTCGGCCGGCGCGGACCGGCACGCCCGCACCACCGCGGTGTTGCGTTTGACACCGATCGCGAAATCGTTGCCCCGCTGCACGCAGTGGATGGCCAGATCAGCGGCGAAATATCCCGCGTCCCAACGGCACTGGACCTTCTCCACCCCGGGTGGCAACGCCTTGTCGGCCCGGTCCAACAGGTCGGCGGCGACCGGCCGGGGATCCTCGTCGGCCCGCATCAGGTCCGCGGCCAGCGGGGTGCCGCCCTCGGCCCAGAACGTGATGTGCGGCCGGTAGGCCCGTTGCCCCTGGTAGTTGTAGACCGCGTCCTGCTTCTTACGGCCATAGACCTCGACGTCGGTGGTGTCCGGCGTCGATCGTGGCCACCCCGAGCAACCGCAGGCGGCGGTGCTCGGGCAGTAGGGTGACCAGCCGCGCGTTGATCGTCCCGATCCCCGGCCTCGATCCCGGCCAGATGCGTTGCGGTGAACCGCCTCGCCAGTTGCGCGGTCGTCGTCGACGCCGGCGTCGGGACCGGTTCCAACGCCTGCCCGGCCACATCGTCGCGGCGCCGGTCCATCCCGACCAGGAAGTCCTGCCCGGCCAACTGCGCGCACGCCCATCGACACCAACAAGCCCCCGGCCGACACACCCCTGCGGCGCCGCTTGAACCTGCCGATCGCCGCATCCAACACCTGGCCCACGCCCAGCACCCGGTTCACCTCGGTGACCGCGGCCAACCCGGCATGAGCGGTCAACCGCTCGTCGACCGTCCCGATCAGGACCCGCCGACCGAACCCGCGCCGCCGCGCGGCACCCCGAGACGACGCCTGAACCGATAGCATCAAACCGATGCCCTTCTGATCTGGGATTTGTGACCTTCAGCAGCCACATTTTCCCACGTCAGAGGGCATCACCTCGTTACCGACAAGCCCACAAATCCGCGGATCTGGGTCAGACGGAGGGCCTGGATCCGTGGGGTGCGTGCGGGCCGGCGGCGTAGCGCATCCACGTCGTGCCGGTCTCCCGGGCGAGCGTTTCGGAGCTGTCGGTTGCGTAGCCGAGCATTCCGGCGATGATCGACGGTGGGGCTTGGCGGAGCAGTTCGCGGATTGCGCGGGAGCGGCCGGGCATGTTCGGCACGCCGAGGTTGGCCAGGCGCAGCCGCATCGAGGTGGGGTGCAGGGGGTGGCCGGCGCGCCGCCCGGGGAACAGCCACCGACTGTCGGGGTTGGTCGCGGTGGTCTGGTTGGTGCGGGCGCCGAGGTACTGGCGGACGAGTTCGTCGAACGGCGCCGGGACGGGGGAGGCGGGCTCGCCAAGGCGGATAAGCAGCTGCCCGGCCTGGTCGGTGGTGATGTCGTCGATGGTCAGGCGTTGCACCCGGATCAGCGGTTGGGCGTAGAGCAGCACCAGCAGGGCGATGATCCGGTCGGTCAGGTCCATCCCGTCGCCGCGGTGCACCCGGCGGAGCAGCTCGACCCGCTGTTTCTGGCTGATCAGCACCGGTTCTTTCTGCACGCTCGGCGGCAGGACCAGCTTGGGCATGTGGCCGCCGTTCATCGCCCACCGCAGGAACGGTCGCATGTCGTGGGCCTTGCCGTGGTGGACCAGGACGCGGTCGATGTCGGCCTGCCGGCAGGTGGGCAGGGTGCGGCCGTGGCCGGCGAGGTCCTGCAGGAACGCTGCAGCGGCCCGCAGCTGCTGTCGGGCGAGCTGGTTCGGGCCGTGGCCGAGTTCGCCGCGGCGGGCGATGGTCTCCCGCATAGTGCGCAGCACGTGCCAGGTGATGAAGTGACGCAACACTTTTCGGTGGTCGGGGTCGTCGAGGCCGGCGAGCCAGGTGGGCCACCACTGCTCGAACAGGAACAGGAACCGGTCCACCGGCGGCAGGATCCCGGCGGCGATCATCAGGTCGCGGATGTAGATCACCGACCGGCGCGGTGTCAGGCCGCTCAGGCCGTCATGGGTCAGCGGCACCTGCCCGGTGGCCAGGGCCCGCAGGATGCCCTGCGGCGCCGGCCGGCTCAGCCACAGGATGCCGGACCGGGGTCGGCTCATCGCGGTGATGCGGTCGGCCAGCGGCTGCAGTTCGGGGCGGACCCGGCCGGTGCCGTCGTCGAGCAGTTCGTTGATCCGGTCGGTGAGCACGCAGTTGCCGCAGCTGCCGACCCGTTCGATCCACCCTTCCCGGCCGCACCGGGCGCAGGTGAAGTTGCCCAGGCCGCCGGCGCAGTCGGTGCACCAGCGTTGCCCGGCCGGTCCGACGCCGGGCAGCAGCCGGTGCACCCGGCAGGTGTCGCAGTGCCCGTAGGTCTCGACCGCCTTGGCGAAGCAGCCCGAACAGATCGGCCCGTCGGGCCATCGGCGCAGGATGACCAGGCCGGGCGTCGCCGCGTCGGGGGCGGTCGACCGGTCGGCGTTCGGCGGGCGGAACGCCCGGCGGCAGCGGGCGCACGATTCCACCTCGGTCGCCAGCACGCTGGTTTCCGGCGAACTGGTTTCCGGCACAGCGGTTTTCGGTGCCTCGGTGTCCGGCTCGTCGTACTCGATGATCAGGACGGGGCCGGTGTCGGTGTCGACCCTGCGCCAGCACTGGCCGGTCACGCGTCGGGCAGGATCCGCGCCCGTTTCGGTCGCAGGTCGGTCGGGGCGGCCGGCCGGTTGGCGGGGCGGTCCCCGGACGCGGCGGCCCGGACACCCAGGTCGGCCGCGTCGGGGACGATGAACGCGGCCGGATCGACCGCGAAGATGTCGCACAACGCGGACAGCACCGGCAGCGAGAGCCGTTCCGGGGTGCTGGCGACCAGCCGGTGGACCTGGGAGGCGGACAGCACGATGCCGCGTTGCGCCAGCAGCGGGACCAGTTCGGTGGTGGCGTAGAGCTGGTGCTCGGCCATCACTTCCCGCAGCCGCCACCGGTAGGACACGGTGCGGGTCTGCCTGGTCGTCATCCGACTTCTCCTTCGCCGCCGCCGGTCCGGTCGCCCAGCACATCGTCGACCATGCCGTCGAGCACCCGTCGCAGGGTCCGGGTCCGGTAATCGGAGGACACGCAGGTGTAGATCGAGGTCGTCGAGGCGTGCTCGTGACCGACCTGGTCCTGCACGAACTTCGGATCCCAGCCGTCCTCGATCAGGTGGGTGACGTAGGAGCGGCGCAGCGAGTGGAAGTCCAGGGACTGGTCCATGCCCAACGCCTGCCGGTAGGCCACCAGCCGATGGTTGAGCACCTCCGGGCCGACCCGCGGGCCCCGCTCGGACGGCCACAACGCCGGGTTGCCGTCGGCGGCCAGCAACGGACGCACCTCCTCGATCCACTGCTGCACGATGTCGGCGGTCCACGGCCACACGGTCAGCACGCTGCGCCGCTTGGGCGGTGAGCCCTTCTTGGCCTTGCCGAACCGCACGTGCAGCACCCCGTGGTCGCCGAACTCCGGGCCGTGCGGGTTGCGGGCGAAGTCGGTCACCTCGAGCATCCGGGTCTCGTTCCGACGGGTGCCGTAGGAATAGGCGACCTTGAAGATCGTGGCGTCCCGGAACGCCGACAACCAGCCCTTGCGGCCCAACGCCCGCTTGTGGTCGACCTGCTCGTCGGCGTAGTTGAACAGGTCTTGCAACTCGGTCTTGGTGAACGCCCGCTTGGTCGGCTCGGACTCCACGTCGGCGACGTGGACCGCCGCGTTGACCTCGTTGATTACCTGGATCGGGTGCGTGCCGAACCGCCGCTCGCACTCGGCCGGCCACCCGTACGCCGGGTCGACCAGATAGGCGCAGAACCCGCGCACCGCGACCTGGTAGCCGCGGACCGTCGACCGGGTGCAGCGCCGCACCGACCGCAGATCGGCGAACCACTCGTCGGCCAGCTGCGGCATCCACTGCCACGGATACAGGTCCGCGTGCCGGCCGAACGCCCGGACCTGCCGTTCCCGGGCCTGCACCGTGCGGCGGCGCCAGATTCCGGGCCAGGCCCTGGTTACGCCACCCCAGCAGCATCGCCTCGTACACCTGCTCCTCGGGGTGCAGCAGCGCCACGCCATCGACAAGGACCAGCCGGGCCGAACCGGCCACCTCGGCCGAACCGGCCACCGAACCACCCCTCCACACCATCGCATCAGCCGCGAGATCATCGCATCAGATGCGAGGAGGCGCAAACCCGCAGGCCACCGGTCCGACCACGGACGGTCCGCCTCCGGCA
>DATDBV010000599.1:0-2380 GCA_036524715.1 Nakamurella sp.
GAACGTGATCCCGTAGTCGGCCACCTCAGGCGTGCCGCCGAACCAATCGATCAGCACGGGCGCCGCGGGCCAGCACACCACCAGCACGGCCACCCCGATGATCGCCGCCAGGTACAGCCCGGCGATGCCGAAGGTCAGCGCCTCGGCGGGGCGACCCGCGCCCAGGGCCCGGGACACCTGCGCGGTGGTCCCGTAGGCCAGGAACACCGAAAGCCCGACCAAAGTGCCCAGAATGACCGACGCGATGCCCACGCCGGCCAGCTGGGCGACCCCGAGGTGCCCGACGATCGCCGCGTCCACCAGCAGGAAGACCGGCTCGGCCAGCAGCGCCCCCAGCGCCGGAACGGCCAGCCGCAGGATCTGCCGGTTCAGCCCGGGCTCGCGCCGCATCCCGTTCAGAGCCCGGCGGCGACGCGCAGCACGGCCGCCACGCTGCGATCGACGTCATCCGCGGTGGTCGACCAGTTCGACACCGACACCCGCATCAGCCGGCGGCCGCGCCAGGTGGTGCCGGCCAGCCAGCAGGTGCCGTCCCGCTGCACCGCGTCGATCACCGCGTCGGTGCGCTCGTCGGCGTGCTCATCGGAGCCGAAGGACACCAGCACCTGGTTGAGCACCACGTCGTTGACGATCCGGACACCGCCGGCGGCCAGGCCGTCGGCGAACCGGCGGGCCAGGGCGCAGCAGCGGGACACCAGGTCGGCCACCCCCGACGAACCCAGCTCGCGCAGCGCTGCCCAGACCGCGAAACCCCGTGCCCGGCGGGAGGACTCGAGCACATCGTCGGACGGTGAGTGGGCGGCGCCGGCCCCGGCCAGGTACGCGGCAGTGTAGGAGGCGGCCGCGACGTGCGCGGTCGGATCCGCGCAGAAGACGAGACCGCAGTCGTACGGCACGTTGAGCCACTTGTGCCCGTCGGTGCACCAGGAATCGGCCAGCTCGATCCCGTCCACCAGATGTCGGGTCTGCGGGCACGCCGCGGCCCACAGCCCGAACGCGCCGTCGACGTGCACCCAACAGTTCCCCAGGCCGCGGGCCAGGCCGATCGCCGTCCGCAGGTCGGCGCATGCCCCGGTGTTGACGTTGCCCGACTGCAGAACCAGGATCGTCGGGGCAGCCTGATCGACGGCCAGAACCCTGGCCAGGTCGACGATGTCGATCGCACCATGGACGTCGGCGGCGACCGGGGCGACCGACGCGGTGCCCAGGCCCAGCAGCCGCAGCGACCGGTCAACGGTGGCGTGCCGCTCCACCGAGGCGACCACCCGGAGCCGCGGCGAACCGGCCAACCCGTCACGTTCGATGTCCCAGCCGGCCGCCGTCAGCACCCGATGACGTCCGGCCGCCAGCCCGACGGTGTTGGCCGACTGGGCGCCGGTGCCGAATCCGACGGAGGCGGTTGACGGCAGGCCGAGCAGCTCCTTCAGCCAGCCGCCGGCCACCTCCTCGACCACGCTGGCGGCCGGGGACGACGTCGCGTTGAACGCCAGCTGGTCCCAGCCGACGGCCAGGATGTCCGCCGCGGTCGCGGCCGGGAGCGACCCGCCGACCACAAACCCGAAGAAGCGCGGGCCCGCGCTGGCCACCAATCCCGAATCGACGGCCGCGACGAGGTCGTCGATCACCCGGTCCGCCGCGGTGGGCCGGGCCGGCAGCGGACCGCCGAGCGCGGTCAGCAGCGCCGTCCGATCGACTGCGCGGGCGACCGGGCGGTCGGCCAGCCCGGACCGGAAGTCGACGGCCGCCTCGGCGGCGCTGCGAATCAGATCGGCGACCGAACCGGGTCCGTCGGTCATGCCGGCGCCCCCCGACGAGGGCCACGCCGGCATGACCGGGGTTCGCGCGAGAAGCCGGTCATGCCGTGGACGCTACGCCCGGACCGGTCGAGGCCTACCCCGGGTGGATCAGCTCGCGGGGACCGCCGGTGTCTGCGCCCGCTGGTCGACGGCCTCGCGATCGCCCGGCGCTAGCCCGCTGTGCTGTGACCTATGCCGAGGGTGCTCTCAGTCGGCAAGATCCCGGAGGCAACCACCGCCATCATCAGTGGGGCCACCACCTCGACGAAGCGGGCACACCCGTCCGCGCCGAGGACACGCCACGGTTCGCCCTCCAGCTCGTCGGTGAGCCGCTCCACCTCGGCCCGACCCGCGCGGCCGGCGTCGGTGGCCCGCCCGTCGGCATCGATCCAGCCGCGTCGGCACAGTCGGTCCCGGGCGGCGGACCATTCCTGCCCGGTCCAGCCACGGCTGGCGAACACCTCGGACGGCGCCGCCCCGATCGCGGCGAAGGAGACCAAGGCCTCGCACGGGTCCAGGCCGGCGGTCTGCAGTGCCGTGATGTGCCCGTCCCCGCGGTGCTCGCGCAGCAGCGTGGCGGCGTA
>DATDBV010000600.1:0-3617 GCA_036524715.1 Nakamurella sp.
CTCGAGGTCGGGGAGCTTCACGCGGACCGGAGGCGGATCCGGCAGGTCATCTTGAACCTGCTGTCGAATGCGGTGAAGTTCACCCCGGTCGGTGGCCGAATCATGGTACGAGCGACCAACGACGATGGCCAGGTGCTCATCTCGGTCTCCGACACCGGACCTGGCATCCCGGTCGAGGATCGTGACCGAATCTTCGAGTCGTTTCAGCAGGGTGGCCGCGGGATTGATCGTCAGGAGGGCACCGGACTCGGGCTGACGCTGTCCCGACGCATCGTCGAAGAGCATTCCGGGCGACTCTGGCTGGACAGTGACGTCGGTGTCGGCAGCACCTTCTGGCTGGCCCTTCCGGTCATCGGATCGGGAGAGCACGCCACGGCCCGACACGCGGAACCGCCGACGGACGGCTGTGTCGTGGTGATCGTCGAGGACGACCCGGGCTCGCTGGAGTTGCTGACACTGTACGTGGAGGGGATAGGCGCGGCCGCTGTCAGCGCCGGGAACGGCGCCGACGGCCTGGAGCTGATCCGTCGATTCGCACCGGCCGCTGTCGTGCTGGACATCCAACTGCCCGATATCGACGGTTGGGAACTGATCGCGGAGCTGAAGAACCGTCCCGCGACCGCGAGCATCCCGGTCCTGGTCGTCTCGATCGTTGACGAACGCCACCGCGGCTTGGCCCTGGGTGTCGCCGAATATCTGGTCAAACCGGTGAGCCGGGAGTCCGTGCAGGACGCCCTGGTCCAGCTCGGCGTGCGGGCCACACCACCGGCGTTGAGCCTTCACCTGCCCTCCGCCGAACCCGGGATCAGCCCATGACGACGCGTCGGATCCTGGTCATCGAGGACAACGAAAGAAACCTCAAGCTGGTCCGAGACGTCTTGCAGTACGCGGGCTACGACATCATCGAGGCCCGGACCGGCGAGCACGGTGTCGAGCTCGCCCGGGCCTGCCCGCCGGACCTGGTGCTGATGGACCTCCAACTTCCCGGCATCGACGGCCAGCAGGCCATGCAACAGCTCCGGGACGACAGTCGGACCAGCCACATTCCGGTGGTCGCCCTCACCGCGTCCGTGATGAACGAAGACCGGACCCGAGTCCTGGAGGCGGGTTTCGATGGATACCTGGAAAAGCCCATCAGCGTCCGCGACCTGCCCGGCCAGGTCCAGGCGATCCTGACCGGAACGGACACCAGCCGATGACCGAAGCACCGCCAGACCCGACGGTGCTGGTCGTCGACGACCTCCCACAAAACGTCCGGCTGCTCGATGCCGTGCTGAGCCCTCGGGGCTATCGGGTACTGTCCGCCACCTCCGGAGAGACGGCGCTGCGGGTCCTGTCCACCGAGCGGCCAGACCTGGTCCTCCTGGACATTCTGATGCCCGACATGGACGGCTACGACGTATGCCGACGGATCCGGGAGAACCCGGGCACCGCGTACCTCCCGGTGGTGATGATCACCGCCAGCGGCGCGAAGGAGAAGCTGCGCGCCGTGGAGGCCGGTGCCGACGACTTTGTGACGAAACCGTTCGTGCAGGGCGAACTGCTGGCCAGGATTTCGTCCCTGATCCGGATCAAGCGCTACCACGACACCATCGAGCGGCAGGCCGCCGAACTCGCCGAATGGAACCGGGAGCTCGAGCACCGGGTTGCCGCCCATTGGACGAGCTGCGCCGGGTCGGGCGGCTTCGCCGATTCCTGTCTCCGCAACTCGCCGACCTGGTGGTCGGCTCCGGCGACGAATCGTTCCTCAACAGCCACCGCCGTGAGATCGTCGTGGTGTTCTGCGATCTACGGCGCTTCACCCCGTTCGCCGAATCCAGCGAACCGGAAGAAGTGATGGGCGTGCTGAACGAATACCATGCCGCCCTCGGCGATCTGGTCTTCCGATTCGAAGGCACACTCGAACGCTTCACCGTGACGGATTGATGGTGTTCTTCAACGATCCACTGCCCTGCCCGGATGCGCCCGCCCGAGCGATCACCATGACGGTCGCCATGCGCGACCGGGTCCGCGATCTGGCCGACCGATGGTACCGGCTCGGACACGATCTCGGGTTCGGTGCCGGCATCGCCCACGGCTACGCCACGCTCGGCCGGATCGGGTTCGAAGGCCGATACGACTACGCCGCCGTCGGCAGTGTGACAAACCTGGCCGCCCGGCTGTGCGCCCACGCCGCCGACGGCCAAATCCTGGTCACCCAACGGGTGCTGACCGGCGCCGAGCACATCGCCGTCGGTGATCCGGCCGGCGACCTGGCGTTGCCCGGCCTGAGCCGGCCCGTGCGGGCCTTCGACGTCAAGCGCATCAACCCGACGCCGCACGCGTGACACCATGCGCAAACCCCGGCACCACCGGCCGCGACAGGTGACGCTCGAGCGCGGTCGACGACTGGATTGGATGCGTCGCCCGCCCGTCCCGGTCAATCGTCGGCCCGACGACGCAGCCCAGGTAAGTCCCGTAATGCAATCACCGGGCCGTCGATCGTAATCAAACCCCGGGTAACGAACGTGTGCAGGGCCCGGTTCACCGCCGGACGGGTGGCTCCGATCATGGCCGCCAGATCCGACTGGGACAGACCGGCATCCAGCATCACCGGCCCCGCTTCGTCCGGGGGCCCGCCCAGACGCAGGAGCAGTTTGGCCAGCCTCCCGCCAAGGTCGAGAAAGACGAGATCGCCCGTCTGCTCGGTCATACGGCGAACCAAATGCCCCAGTGCACGCAGCACCGCGGCCAGGACCTCCGGGCGGCGGCCCAAAATCTCCAGCACTGATGATCGGTCGAGCAGAAGCACCTTCGTCGGCTGCACAGCCACGATCGACGCCGATCGTGGCAAGCCGTCCAGCACCGACAATTCCCCCACCGCCTCGTGCTCACCGAGCATCGCGAGCACCACCTCGTCACCGTGTCCCGAAGCCAACATGACCTTCACCAGACCGGAACAGATGATCACCAGAACGGTTCCCGGATCACCCTGATACCAGAGGTATTGACCCTTTCCGTAGGCTCGCTGCCTGCACACCGCGGCGAGGCTCAACAGGGAATCATCATCCAACGCGCCGAACAACAGCGTCGATCGAAGTACCCCGGCAACCGCCTCGCGGTCCAACGGACGGTCCATGACACTCCCGGACACGCTAATTCAGGCCGGCCCAGCTCCGGGGGAATGAGTCTACTGCAAACCCGGAGAGGAGAGCGGCAGATCCGGCTCCAGGTTACTGATGACCCTGCTCGGTGAGGCACGGCCCGTAATGAAACCTTGCGATGCTCCGGCTGCCGATCTGAGGGAGCACGGTCAGGGCAGCACATAACCGTAGGGCAGTTCGAGACGGTTGGCGGCCAGCAGATCGGCGTCGGCCAGGATCCGTTCCGTGGGTCCGTCGGCGACGAGCCGGCCGCCGTTCATGATCACCGACCGCGCGCACAACTGCAGTGCGTAAAGCAGGTCGTGGGTGACGATCAGCGTGGTCAACCCGAGAGACAGGACGATCTCGGCGAACTCCCGCCGGGCCATCGGGTCCAGGTTGGACGACGGCTCGTCGAGCACCAGGATCGTCGGGTCCATGGACAGCACCGTGCTCGCGGCCACCCGCCGGCGCTGCCCGAAACTCAGGTGGTGC
>DATDBV010000601.1:0-4271 GCA_036524715.1 Nakamurella sp.
CAGACCGCGCACCTGATGGACTTCACCAATGCCATCGTCGAGCAGGCGCCGGCGGCGATCGCCGTTGTCATCGGTGCCACCTTCGTGCTGTTGTTCCTGCTCACCGGTTCGATCCTGGTGCCGATCAAGGCCCTGCTGATCAACGTGGTGTCGCTTGGTGCCTCGCTGGGTGTGCTGGTGCTCATCTTCCAGGACGGCCGGTTCGAATCGTTCCTCAACTTCGAGTCGGTCGGCGGGATCGAGGCGATCATCCCGATCCTGGTCGTCGCGATTGGCTTCGGCCTGGCCATGGACTACGAGATGTTCCTGCTCAGCCGGATCAAGGAGTTCAAGGACAAGGGTCTGAGCAACAACGAGGCCGTCGTCGTGGGATTGCAGCGGTCCGGCCGGATCATCACCTCGGCCGCGCTCGTCGTCGTGTTGGTGTTCGCCGGGTTCGCCCTCGGCGACCTGCTGGTCATCAAGGAGACCGGCATCGCGCTCGCCGTCGCCGTCGCCATCGACGCCACCCTGGTCCGCTGCCTGCTGGTGCCGGCCACCATGACCCTGCTCGGCGAGTGGAACTGGTGGGCGCCGAAACCGCTGCGGCGGCTGCACAACAAGCTTGGCCTGCGGCACTGACCAGCCCTGACAGCTGCCCCAGAACACCATTCGGACGCAATCCGCTCACGATTGCGCAACAGCCACATCCGCACTGATCGACGGGCGTCTCTCGGACAGACGTCCAGGACGGTTGCCTGGACCCCGACGGAGAGGAATGACGATGAAACGTGCGCTCATCTGGGGACTGGCGATCGCATCGACAGTCGCCCTCGGCCTGTCGGTACCCGGCGGCCAGGGCACCGCGGCGGCATCAATGGCCGCACCGTACTGCGGATCTCTTGGGGCTCCTTGGCCAAGTCCGCGGACCCGAAATTGGGCGCCGGCCCGGTGGCCAAGATTCGGGCGGGCCAGCACGAGTGCTTCGACCGGCTGGTCTTCGACATCGACGGACCCGCGGCGGAGTGGTCCGCGCGCTACGTGGATCGCGTCGAGCGGGACGGAGCCGGCGGAACGGTGCCGCTGCGGGGTGGCGCGTCCCTGCTGATCGTCGTCATCGCTGACAGCTACGACAGCTACCTTCCGGAGAATCGGACCGACGTGGTGAATGTTGCGGGCTGGCAGACGTTCCGGCAGGTCGCCCTGGCCGGCAACTTCGAGGCTCACTACAGCATCGGACTCGGCGTCCGGGCTCGGCTGCCGTTCCGGGTGTTCACGCTGGACGGTCCCGGCGACGGCTCGCGCGTCGTCGTGGACGTCGCGCATCAGTGGTAGGCGTTGGAGCAGATCACCTACCGTTCCCGGATCGTCTCGCCGCGGGTGCGTGACCTTCGTCTCGCCGCCGCTCCCCGCCGCTGCCGATGACCTGCGGTGACCGGATGATCACCGCCGGCCATGCCGTCGGGGAGTCGGGGAGCGGGTAGCGTGGCCCGGCAACCGGGTGCAAGTGGACGCCCCGGGAGACGGCCGCGCCTGCGAGCACGTGCCGGACGAATCCGCTCATCGGCGGTTCGCCCGTGCCACCATGGAATCGGACTTGACTGGGGGTCGCCGATGCACGGCATCCGACGGACTGTGATCGCGGCGGTGGCCGCTGCCGCCCTGATGGGTCTGACGGCCTGCGGCACGAGTGGCGGCCTCCCGACGCCGACGACAACAGCGTCCAGCTCCTCGCCCTCGACCAGCATCGCCACCTCGGCGACCCCGGCCGCGGCGGCGGCCACAGTCGCACTGACGGTCGCCGATGGCTCGGTGCATGCGCAGGTCACCGCGGCCGACGGCCGCACGGTGGCCGGTGCGGTCGCGTTCACCGTGGACGGCACGCCCGCGGGCACGGCGTCGGTCGCCGGCGGGGTGGCGTCGGTGCCGCTGCCCGCCGGGCTCGCGGTCGGCGACCACACGGTGGCCGCTGCCTTCAGCCCCACCGATGCGAGTGTCCTGACCGCGCAGGGCACCACGACCTACGCGGTCGCCAAGGCCTCCTCCGCGATCACGGCGGGCGTCGGCAAGGATTCGATCCGGTACGGCGATAACGAGTCGTTCGACATCACCGTGACCGCCCCCGGCGCAACCGACCTGTCCGGGCACGTCGCGGTTCTGGACGGCGAGACCGTGGTCGCCGAGGGCGACGTCGACGCCGCCGGGCACGTCGTGCTGGACGTGTACAACACCGCCGACCCGGGGACGAAGACCTACACCGCCCGGTACGACGGCAACACCGCGGCCGAGGCGTCCACCGCCCAGTTCACGGTGACCACCACCCAGACGAACGTCGACATCGTCATCTCCTGGCCGGACGACCCGGCGCCCGGCGCCGACGTGACGGTCACCGCGGACGTCGTCGGCACCCCGCAGAGTCCGAGCGGCAACGCGACCATCACCGTGGACGGCAACCAGGTCGCGTCGGGTGCGGTGAACGGGAAGGGCATCATCACCGGTACTGCGTCGGCGGTGGCCGCCGGCGACCATGCGGTGACCGTCTCCTATGTCGGTGACGTTCGGTTCGAGCCGAACACCGCGTCGGCGACGCTGACGGTCAACGAGCCGATCGCCAACCCGAACGCCGCGGGCGCCGCGGCGGCCCAGGCGAGCAACCCCTGCCCGGCATCGGCGTCGGCGTGTATCGACCTGTCGAACGACGAGGCGTGGCTGCAGTCCGGAGGCACAATCACCTACGGCCCGGTCCCGATCACCTCGGGCATGGCCGGCTACCGCACGCCGGCCGGCTCCTTCTCGGTCTTCTACAAGGACAAGAACCACAAGTCGTCGCTGTTCAACGACGCGCCGATGCCGAACTCGGTGTTCTTCAACGGCGGGATCGCCTTCCACCAGGGCAGCCTGTACGACCAGTCGCACGGCTGCATCCACCTGTCCCGGGACGCGTCGGCGACCTTCTTCAGCGAGTTGGGCTACGGGGACAAGGTCTATGCCTGGGGCGCGGCACCGTACTGATCGATCGCCGACATCCTCGACTGTCGGACCAGGGTGCGAGCATGGGGACACATGTTCGAAGCTCGCGGCTCCCGGGCCCGGGCGACCCACCCAGTTGGGATGCTGCCATGACCCCTTCAGCTCATGATGTTGCCGCTGAGCTGCGCAAACGACTTCCGGGACTGCCGAAGAAGAAGCAGCACAAGCTTCTGTACTACTGCCAGGCACATCACCTGGCGACCTTCGACGCCCCGCTGTTCGGCGAGACCATCTCCGCCTGGGACATGGGTCCGGTTGTCGGCACCCTGTGGTGGGAGGAGAAGGAAGCCGGTGGGGCGGTCGGCGGCGACCCGGATCGGCTCGGTGAGGCCGGCCTGAACTCCATCGGCTACGTCGTCAGCCGCTACGGCATGCTGACCGGCACGGATCTGGAGCATTTGACGCACACGGAGTCGCCGTGGCTCGAGGCGGACAGTCGACGCGAGCCCCACGACCGTGCACGGATCAGCCATGAGTCGATGCGTGACTACTTCCGGTACTCCGACGCGGATGACGACGACGACGCCCCAAAGTTCGACGTCGAAGTGCAGCGTTGGCTGGCCGACGCGGGGAAATGGCAGGAGCGGCCTCGCGTGCCTGACTCCCTTGAACGGCTGCGAGCCCGCCTGAGCAATGGCTGAGCCGGCCTGGTCTCTGATCAACGTCGAGCCGGCCCTGGATCGGTGGATCGAGATCGACGACCCCGACGAGCTCCGCAATGTCGTGCTCAATTGGTTGCTGACCCGGCTGGAGGATCCGTACCAGGGGGATTGGGAAAGCGTGGGTCGTGGCGAACCGTGGTTCGGACGAATCCCTCGGACTCTTCGCGGCGACCGGCAGGCGGTGTGCGCGTACCGGATCGAAGAAGGACCGCGGGAGATCGTCTGCGACAGCATCGCGATGCTGTCGTTGCCGATCTGAGGTTCGACGAGCACGGTCAGGGCAGCACGTACCCGTAGCGTAGTTCGAGACGGTTGGCGGCCAACAGATCGGCGTCGGCCAGGATCCGTTCGGTGGGCCCGTCGGCGACGAGCCGGCCGCCGTTCATGATCACCGACCGCGGGCACAACTGCAGTGCGTAGAGCAGGTCGTGGGTGACGATCAGCGTGGTCAACCCGAGCGACAGGACGATCTCGGCGAACTCCCGCCGGGCCATCGGGTCCAGGTTGGACGACGGCTCGTCGAGCACCAGGATCGTCGGGTCCATGGACAGCACCGTGCTCGCGGCCACCCGCCGGCGCTGCCCGAAACTCAGGTGGTGC
>DATDBV010000602.1:0-7002 GCA_036524715.1 Nakamurella sp.
CCGGGACGGCTCGCCCTCGCCCCGGCGCACCTCGAACGGCCGCTCGTCCAGGACGTCGGCACCGAGGGTCTGCAGCACGGGCAGCGCCCGGCTCAGGGTGACCGCGCCCTGCGTGACGTACAGCTTGAGCCGCCAGTCGCCGACCTGGTCGGCGGTGCTGGGAGTCATCTTGAGCGCGAGGTCGTCGGGCCCGGTCAGCTGGTCGAGCAGCCGCAGGTCCGCGACCGCGTCCTCGACCTCGTAGGTCTCCTTGTACCCCTCGTCGAACGCATCCGCGTACCGGGACAGCGCGCCGGCCGTGTCCAGGTCCTCGTCACCGCCGCCGACGACCGCCGCGACCAGCCGGTCCTCCCAGGTACGGATGGTGCCGCGCAGCGCCTTGGTCAGTTCCCTCAAATCCGGTTCGACCCGATGGCCGGGGTCGGTGCTGACGGTGAAATGCACGGCGGCCAGCAGGGAGTCGCCGACCCGGGCGGTGTACCGGATGCCGCTGCCGTGAAACGCGTCCACCAGGATCTGCTGCATCGCCAGCCGGCAGGCGGTGGTGTACCGGTCCCGGGGCAGGTAGACCATCACCGAGACGAACCGGCCGAACGGATCGGGCTGCAGGAACGCGCGCAGCCGCCGGCGGCTGGCCAGCTGCAGCACGCTGCCGATCACCTCGACGACGAGATCCGGCTCGGCCCAGAACAGTTCGGCCCGCGGGTAGGTGGACAGCAGATCCAGCGCCCGCTGCCCGGTGTAGGTGTCCGGCGCCGCGCCCAGCGTGGACAGCACCGCCTGCACCGTCAGCCGCAGCACCGGGGTGGTGGTGATCTCCGCGTTCAGGGCGCGGGACGTGAGCACACCCAGGAACCGGTGCTCCCGGGTGACCCGGCCGTCCGTACCCAGGATCCGCACGCGCACCTCGAAGGGCGGCACGTCGCGAGTCAGCGCGGAACGCACAGACGCCTGGGTGAGCAGCAGGTGGCGCGGCTCCCCCGACGGACTCAACCCGACCGGATCCTGCGCATCCGGACGGGTGACCGACTCCCGCAGGATGCCCAGGCCGGAGCCGTGCGCCGGCACCGGACCACCGTCTTGCGCCGCGTCGTACCGGCGATAGCCCAGGAACGTCATGTGGCCGCTGATCAGCCAGTACAGGAAGTCGGCCGCCTCGGCCACCTCCTGGGCCGACCGCGGGGAAAAGGTGCCGCGCAGCTCACCGGCGGCGGTGGCCACCGTCGCGGTCAGCGCGCCGCTGTCGCCGACGACGGCCCGGACGGACTCCAGCGCCAGCCGCAGGCTGTCCTCGATCGACTCCGCGCGTTCGGCGTCGGACAGCCGGTCGATCAGGATGTGGATCCACGACTCGCGCAGGTTGAACCCGGCCTCGTCGGCCCGCGCCGACTCGTCGACCAGGGTGGCCAGGTCGCCGTCGCCGTCCCGGCAGGCGATCAGGATCGGGTGCAGCACCCGGTGCACGATGACGTTCTTGGTGGTCAGCGCGCCGATGACGGATTCGACCAGGGACGGCATGTCGTCGGTGACGATGTCGACGACCGTCCTGGTGTCCGTCCAGCCCGTGCCGTCCGACGTCGACGGCGCCGGATTGAACACCCGGATGCGTACCTCACCCTGCCGCCGACGCCGGCCGATCCGCCAGTGACCCTCGACGATGCCCAGGACGTCCTCGGGTGTCTTGGGCTGGTCCTCCTCCGGCACGTGCCGGAAGTAGGCCTCGATCATCGAGCCGCGGTCGGGCCGCTCTGCCATCGCCCGGCCGACGGCGCTTGCCGGATCGATGGTGGGCGCGACCCCGGCGGTCATGTGGTGGAAATGCGGACGCGATTCTGTCTGTGTCATCGGCCGACCCGACTCATGGTTGACTTCTTCTCCCCAGTTCCGGACACACACTGACGCCCGGATGGGCGCGCCGGTGCGACCTGTCTGTGCGGCGAGCCTATGCCTTGATCGTCATCGCGACCTAGGTTTGCGCAGGTCGTCGTGAGACTTCTCGACCCGGGCAACCGCAGGCCGACCGAAACGTCCGCGCGGGTTGGCCGAAGGCCCAGATCGCCGAGCCCCTCGACCGATCGATCAGCCCACCAGGGAGAGCGCAACGAAGGTGAAGATCACGGTGTCGCTGAGGAAGTGAATCCACCACGGCCAGAACAGACCACGGGTCTCGATCATGGCCTTGCCCAGGATCCACCCCATGAACACGGACAACGCTGCCCCGATCAGCCCGCCAGGTGTCCCGAAATAGTGTGCGATGCCGAAGAAGACGGCGGCCAGCCACAATGCCTGGTTGCTACCGACCGCCGGTTCCAGGCCGGCCAGCATCGGGGCGCGGTAGGTCATCTCCTCCGTGAACGCGTTGAGGGCGGCGTAGATCAGGACTGACGGCAGCAGCCCGACGAGCGTTGCCAGCCCGCCACCCGGCGGGTCGGACAGGTAGAGCGCGACCCCCAGTGCGGCAGCGATACCCCCGCTCCAGATCAGGCCGAACTTCCACCACGGATCCCGCCCCGGAAAGCCCAGGAACCGCACGGGCCGGATCGGCGCCCGCAGATCGCCGACGGTCAGAAAGAAGTCGCGGCGGCGATACCCGAGCAGGAACAGCACGCCGATCATGGCCAGAGCGACGACCAGCCTGCCGGTCTGCTCCGCCTGCATCCGCACGTCGAACGCACTCCCGCCGAACACGGGCCGGTTTGCGCCGAACCGGGGCACCCAGGTCAGCAGGGCGAGCATCGCGGCAATGATGACGGTGAAGCGGCGCAGCGGCCGAAGCACCGGCCACCAGGCCGGAGCCAGCAGCGCGAGCGCGAGCAGGCCGGCCTGGGCCACCGGCAGCCAACTGGGGACAGCCCCGGTCAGCTGATCCCAGACGATCGCGGGGGCCGTGCCGACCAGCACGACCACCACCCAGGCGGCGCGGACGACGGGTCCGGCCCCGCTCGGCGCCGGCCGCCAGGCTCCGGAGGCCAGGCTCCGGGCGGGGCGATCGGCGGACGCGGGCGGGGGCGCGGTCACGGTGGGCTCACATGCGGCGCAGCAGCAGGACGGTCGGCACGGCCATCACCAGGGCGAGAACGACGAAGAGCGGGGTCATCGACGACGACACCATGGTCGCGGCCGGGTCGGCGATCGACCCAAGGTACTGGTCGACGGCGATGGTGATGCACTCCACGACCCACATCGCCAGCAGGGACGCCACCACCAGGTACCCCCACCCGAGTCCGCGCCAGAGCCAGTAGGCGGCCACGGCCATCAGCGGCAGCCAGACCGCGAGGTCCTGTACATAGGTCGGGGCGGTGGTCAGCCCGGTGCCCTGCAGGAAGGCCGCGCCGGCTGTGTCGGGCAACCCGTTGACGATCGCCCGGAGCCACGCGGCCGCGTTCAGCGCGACGACGACCCAGGTGAACACCGCGATCGACCGGCGCTCGCCCACCGGCGATCCCGGCCGACCGAAGGCGGCGACCTCCGCCACCCGCAGGATCGCCACCAGCGTCCACAGCGCCAGCGAGAATGTCCCGACGTACAGCAGGAACAGCGCGTTGAACGGGGTGGCGAACAACAGCATGAACGCGTTGTAGAGCAGGTACGCGGTGCTGCCCAACCAGATCGGCAGGGCCCACCCGTGGTCCCGCCGGGTCGCCAGTTGCCCGACCACGAGCAGAGGCACACCGACCAGCAGCATCACCAGGGCGGTTCCGCGGGCCGACCCGTTCATCGCGGCCGGTCCGCGCAGCACATCGTCGATCAGTACAGTCGGGGCGGCGGCCGCGACGGTGACCACACCCAGCCCGACGGACAAAGCGTGCGCGAACGGACCGGGAACCAGGGCAGGCGGCGGATGCGCGGCAGACTCGGGAATGGGGGCGGGATGTTCGGTGCCGGTACTCATCGCGCACCTCAGGTTCGACGGAAGCTGCGAGCGGGACTTCCTTGAGTCTCGCGGCAGCCGGCCGGCCGGTCCACGGGCGCAGGACCCCCCACCGAAGGTCCAACGTCCCGTCGACCCTGCCGAGTGCAGGAAAATGCCCGCTGAGCGACCACTTTCCTCCATTCGATGCTCGTGCTCGGTCCCTGGCCGGTTTACGGTCACGAGACTGAGCGGTCCAAGGCGGAAGGGGACCGGCATGGAAGTCGACACCCGCGATCTGATCAGTGTCAGTGACGCGAACAGTCGAGGGATCTCGGGCCTGGTGGCCGACGCCGAGCGAGGGCACAGCAGGATCATCGTGAGGAACAGCAAGCCGGTTGCCGCGGTCATCAGCGTCAGCGAGTACGACCGGCTCGCTGAGCTCGAGGAGAACCTGGTGCTTTTGGTCGCCGCATTCGCACGGCTCGCGACCGACAGCGGGGATTGGGTTGATCTTTGACGATCTCGCCCAAGAACTCGGCGTCGACCTTTCTGACGACCCGGTGCCGGGAGAGCCTGATCCGCGATGGCCGTGGTCAAGCTGATGCGGGAGGCCGCCGAGGACATTCGAGACCTCGACGGCTCCGCTCGCGTTCTGGTGCTCAAAGCGCTGAACAGGCGGAAGACCAATCCGGAGCAGCGTGGCCAACCGCTGGGCAGCACCGCGATCGGAAATCTCACCTCGTTACGCAAGCTCGTCGTCGGCAATCGCGACTACCGGATTGTCTACCGATGCCTCGACGACAACCGTATCGCCGTCGTCCTGGTGGTGGCCCGACGAGCCGACAACGAGGTCTACGAACTGGCTGTTTCACGCCTGCGTATGCACAATGACCCGGAGATGCGTCAGCTCGCGGAGAACATTCGCGACCTCACGCCGTAGAATTGTCCTCCGGCGGGGATTCCGTCGGCGCGCCGAGCACGCAGTCGCCGCAGACCGCCGCGGAGGAATCGGCGAGCCGGTAGATCAGGCAGCAGCTCCGGCGCCGGAACCCGTCGCCGGCCCGCATTCGCCCGCCTTCGACCCGGACGTCCGCCAGGACCGCATCCGCGGCCGCCCTGGCCGCCGGCGCGAGGTCGGGACGGCTGCGGCCGATCATGGCGGCGGCACTGTTGGCCGCCGACGCCACATTCCCCCACAGCACCCGACCGCTCACCGCGAAGGCGCGCCGGCAGGCGATAGTGATGCCCTCGACCGCGGAGCCGGAAAGCCACCCAGTCCCCGGCTGGATGGTCTCCGACTCCGGCTCGCCCAGCGCGACGGACAGCGGGAACGGGCCGCCGAGCTCGTCCTGCCACCAGAGTCGGTCCGCGACCATCGGAACCTGGCCGCGTCCGAGAGCGGCGGCCCCGATGGCCGGCGCGATCAGCCGCGCGACCAGTCCCAGGTGAGCTACCGAGACGGCCACCCGTGGATCCACCTCCCGCGGATCCCGCCGGGCGCCGGCCGCCAGGGCGGCGCGGACCTTGTCCACCCGGTCGGACAACGCGGCGCCCGGCTCGGCCAGGTCGGCCATCGCCCGCCACGGCGCCTCCGGTCGCTCGCCCCGGTCGTGCCGATCGACGGCGAAGAACGGCCCAAGCGCGGCGAGTTCGTTCATCAACCGCCTGTCCGGTTTCGTCATCTGGACCTCGCAGGGCTCACGGTGGGCTCCTCGCACACCTCCAAGGCCACCCGCGCGTGGATCGCCGCACATCCGCGTATCCAGGTCACCAACACCCCGAAACACGCCTCCTGGCTGGACATGGCCGAAATGTGGTACTCCGTGCTCACCCGCGCCCTGCTACGCCGCGGTGAGTTCACCTCCCGCACCGATCTGGCCGACAAGATCACCGACTTCGCGGTCCGCTACAACCGCACCGCCAACCCCTGGACCTGGCGCTACGACGCCCGCACCGACCGCGCCCGCTACCGGGCCCGCCACACCCGCACCAGGCCGGGTCGGCGGTTGTGGGGGTCGTCGGTGTCTCCGGGACCGCGGCGGCCCAGAACGCTGACACGACGCAGGACGCCGACCAGCCGGACACCCTGGGCTCGCGGAACAACCTCGCCTACGCCTACCGGTCGGCCGGGCGACTCTTGTTAGAACCGCACCGGCTCACTCTCGCACGGAGTCCAGGGGTAGCGGCCGAGGTAGAAGGCGGAGAACTCCCACACACCCTCCTCGTCGCGTCCGTGCTCGACCCGGAACTCGCCGTCGAACAGGTCGGCTTCGCGGACCACCTCGGGCTCGCCGGAGTCGGGGTCGATGGTGTTGCCGACGACGAGGACACGTCCGTCCACCGGGTGGCCGGAGCCTGCCTCTATGACCCGGCCGTGCCCGAGGCCGCCGACTGCCTCGAAGAACTCGAATTGGGTCCCGGTCCCGGTCATCGCCAAGACGGTGGCGCCGCCGACGAGCGTCGAGGTGCAGCTGGACATGTCGTCCCCAAACATCGCCAGCCGGACGTCGGTGGTGATCATCCGCTCGCCGTGCTCGAACTCCTCCACGATGTCGGCGAATCGCTCGTCTCCGAGCAGTGACTCGATCATGAGAACCACGCGCTGCTGCTCGCCCGGCTCCAGACGGACCCAGGCGTGATCCAGGTAGACGCGGAACAGGGGGTGCGGCTGCCGCACCGTGACCGACATGACCGCCGGCACCTCCCAGGGGTTCTGCAGAAGCAGGGTCGTCACCTCCCGGCTGGCCGGGGACGACGTCGTCGACGCCGTCCACGTGTAGTTCGACTGCGCCTCGTTGTTCTCGGGGGTGACCTCCCAGATGCCCGTCTGGGTGTCGAAAAACGGCCCGGTGATGCGCGCCACGACGCAGGAGTGCTGCTTGTAGGAGAGCTTGCCCCACGGCAAGCGTACCGATGGCGGCCTCCACGGCTTCGGCGCCTCGAGGAAGACGTGCGACTTCTTGCCGATCGTTGTCTGCACCTCCCCGAGGAACATCTCTGCACCGGTGCCTAGGTGGCTGGTGTCGAACGGATGTTGGTGGGTGACTGTGCCGCCGGGGTGTCCAGGGTGGACGTCAGCCGGCCGGGAGGATCGAGTTCGTGTTCGGCCGCGCGGGCGCGATCTGCGGATTCCGACGCGTCGGTGGCCC
>DATDBV010000603.1:0-2284 GCA_036524715.1 Nakamurella sp.
TCGTACATGGCCGCATCGGCCCGCTCGAGCAGGGCGTTCGTGTCGAAGTCGGGCGCCGCGGACGAGGCGCTGGCACTGCCGATGCTCGCGGAGATGCCCTTGTCGGCCAGCCGCTGGTGCGCCCGCTCCACGAGCGCCCGCGCGTCCTCGGTGCTGGCGCTGGTGATCAGCACGGCGAACTCGTCGCCGCCGACCCGGGCGATCGTGTCGTGCTCCCGGAACGCCGCCCGCAGGACGTCCGCCACCGACCGGATCAGCGCGTCCCCGGCCGCGTGGCCGTGGCGGTCGTTGACCGACTTGAGGTCGTCGACGTCGACGTAGACGACGGTCAGGTCGAGGCCCTGCTCGGGCAGCTGGCCCGGCATCTCACGGACCACCTCGTACAGCCCTCGCTGGTTGGCCAGACCGGTCAGTTCATCGGTCGTGGCCAGCCGGTGCACCTCACGCTGGGCGGTTTCAAAGCGCCGGACCGTGCGGCGACGGGCGATGTTCAGCACGATGGCCAGCGCGTTCGCCTTGACCATCTGCGAGACGAAGGTGGCGAACGGAACGCCGGTGACCCCGAACACGACGGCGCACAGGATCCAGTAGACGTCAACGAAGACGATGGCGGTGGTGGCCCAGAACCGGTTGTGGATGAGCGCACCCAGCGCAACGATCACCAGCAGCAGGCCGATGGCCGGGTAGGTCACCCCGGTGCCGAGGATGTAGATCATCGGGTTGGCCGCGACCAGTGCGGTGATGACGGTACCGAACCTCAGCGGGTTGCGCCGCAGGACGTCGGCGCGCCCGCTGTGCAGCACCACGAACGAGACCGCCAGGAACACGCCGGTCAGCGCGGCCAGGCCGGACGACCACCAGGAACCCGGAGTCGAGTCGAACCTGAACTGGACGAACGACACGATGCCGAACATGACGGCGCCGAGGATGCAGAACGGGCCCATCGCGTCGTTGATGACGACGGACTGGTTGTCCTCGTCCAGGTCGCGCCTGGACATCGGCGCGCGCCACCACGACCCCCCGCGCCGCTCACCGTTCCGCGACTGTGTCACCACGACCAGCTATCCCCTAGTGCCCCGCCTGCCATCTTCGCGACGACCTCCGCTGTGTCCCCCCCGACCCCGGGGCCTCGCCCGGTCCACACTTTCATGTGTAGGGAATAGGAAACCACGGATCGCAGGGTCACCGTCCATCAGAGTCCGAAACGTACGGTTCATCTGACGAAGAATCACCGGGTCGGATGGATCCTCCGGTGAACCCGGGCGGGTCAGCGAAGACGAAGCGTCATCGATCGGCGCGGATGCGAGCGACGACCCCACCACCTGGGTGGGGTCGTCGTCCGCCAGGTTCACTGGCCGAGCCGCAGCCTGAGAGCGTCCAGCTCGTCGCGCAGAGACGTCGGGACCGAGTCGCCGATCTTGGCGAACCATTCCTCGATCAGCGGGATCTCCGCGGCCCACTCCTGCGGGTCCACCTTCAGCGCCTCGGCGAGTTGGTCGGCCGACACATCCAGGCCCTCGATGTCCAGGGTTCCCTCGCCCGGCACGTGACCGATCGGGGTTTCGACGCCGGCGGCCGAACCGTCGAGCCGCTCGATGACCCACTTGAGCACGCGGGAGTTCTCCCCGAAGCCCGGCCACAGGAAGCCGCCGTCGGCGTCCCGGCGGAACCAGTTGACGTAGAAGATCTTGGGCAGCTTGGCCGCGTCCGCGCCCTTGCCGACGTCGATCCAGTGGGCGAAGTAGTCGCCGGCGTTGTAGCCGATGAACGGCAGCATGGCCATCGGGTCACGCCGCACCACGCCGACCGCGCCGGTCGCCGCGGCGGTGGTCTCGCTGGACAGGGTGGCACCCATGAACACCCCGTGCTGCCAATCCCGGGACTGGGTGACCAGCGGGATGGTCGTCTTGCGCCGGCCGCCGAACAGGATCGCCGAGATCGGCACGCCGACCGGCTCGAAGTACTCGTCGGCGATGATCGGGCACTGGGTGATCGGGGTGCAGAACCGCGAGTTCGGGTGGCTGGACGGCTCACCCGCCGATTCGAGTCGGCGGCCCTGCTCATCGACGCCGGACGGCGTCCAGTCCCGGCCCTTCCAGTCGGTCAGGTGCGCCGGGGGCTCGTCGGTCATGCCCTCCCACCAGATGTCGCCGTCGTCGGTCAGGGCGACGTTGGTGAACATCGAGTTGCCCTGCGCGATGGTGCGCATCGCGTTCGGGTTGGTATGCCAGCCGGTGCCGGGCGCCACGCCGAACAGGCCGTACTCGGGGTTGACCGCGTACAG
>DATDBV010000604.1:0-6582 GCA_036524715.1 Nakamurella sp.
CGCCGTGGAAGGCTCGGATGGTCTGACCTACCGCCGGCTTCGGATGCCCGATCGGGTCGCCGCCCAGCTTCGCGGCGACGACCTACCTGCACCCGCCGTGTTGGGCCTGCTCGTCGAACCGTTCCCGATGCGCGTGGCGGGCACCGATCGCCTCGCCGCCGGCCTGGCCGCCGGCGAGCGGTTGTGCTGGGTCCGGGCATCCAGCGGCAGCGCGGCCATCGCCCTGGCCGCGGGTGCGTGTCATCTGTTGAACATGGCGGTTGTGGTCGGCGATCTGGGGCGCCTGCCGATGAGCCCGCGCGCGCCCTACGCCGGTCCTGGCGAGGAGCCGCCGGGCCTGTCGCCGGACCCCGAGGCGGTGGCGCGCGCCGTCGCCGGGCTGATCGACGAGGCCGCATTGACCGGGTCGGTGCTGGTACTGGTGTCCGCCGAACTCGCCCTCGGCTCCCTGGCGCTGCTGCACCGATCGGCGACCCCCGTCATCGCAATCAGCCCTCAACCGTGGGATCCGACATGGGCGAATCGCCTCCCGCTGACGATCACGGCGCCGAGACTGAGCGTCGCCGAGCGAACCGCGCTATGGGAGCGATTGCTGCCCCGGCAGCCCGTGCCGCGCGAGATCACGGCCTTACGGCTCCGCCCGGAGCAGATCCGTCAAGTGGTCCAGTCGGCATCCGACTCCGCCGGCTTGGATGGCTTGCCCACTCCCGGTCTGGAACAGCTGCGCACCGCCGCTCGGCGGTTCGGACGGGGCCAACACGCGGCGGGCGGTGGCGTCGGGATCGACGACCTCGTGCTCCCGGAGAATTCGGAGCGCGAGGTCCGCCGTCTGCTGGACTGGACCAGGTACCGGGACGAGGTCATGGCCCGAGGCCCGCTGCAGGGAAAGGGCAAGGGAACCGGCATCTGCGCGCTGTTCACCGGAGGGCCGGGCACCGGCAAGACGCTGGCCGCACACGTGGTGGCCGACACCCTGGGCCTGGACATCAGGCAGGTCGAGCTCAACACGGTGGTGTCCAAGTACATCGGGGAAACCGAGAAGAACCTCGAACGCGTCTTCAACGAGGCCGAATCGCTGAATGCGGTGCTGTTCTTCGACGAGGCGGACGTGCTGTTCGGCGCCAGATCCCATATCAAGGACGCGCACGACCGATACGCGAACCAAGAGGTCGCCTACCTGCTTCAACGCATGGAGAGCTTCGACGGAATCACCATCCTGGCCAGCAACCTGCGCGGCAACATCGATCCGGCGTTCGCTCGTCGGCTGCATTTCGTCATCGTCTTCCCCAATCCGGACGCAGACACCCGATCCCGGTTGTGGGAACATCATCTCGACGCAGTAACCGACCTGGATCAGGCCGATCCGATCGACACCGTGCGCCTCGGTGGGGCGGTGGAACTATCCGGCGGTGACATCAGGAACATTGTGCTGGCCGCCGTGTACGACGCGGTTGCCAGCAGGCAGGCATTGGGGATGCGACACATTCTGGTTTCATTGACCAGGGAATTGGCCAAGCTCGGCCGGAGAGCACCGAGCGTGCCTTCGTTGAACGGACGCCGGCACCCCGCGCCGGCGATGACGCGGACAACCGGTTGAAAGGGATGAGACGGATGCAGACACGGCGCATCTCACTGAGGTCCCGCGATCTCGCCCGCCCCGGGGCGACAGACCGTGAGCCTGAGCAGGCACCGGCACCGATCGCGGTGGTGCCGGTTCAGCGGCTTTCGACCCTGGAGGTCGGCGCCGGGAACGACCCCGCTGAGGTGGACGCCGATCGGTTGGCGGCGGACGCGTTGTCGCGACTGGCGCTCGGATCGGCAGGCGTCCGGGGCTCCGGGAGCGCGGCCGGGGGTGGCGCGCATCGACACACTCTGGACTGCCCCCACATCGCTCGCGCGGCACTACCTGGGTCCACCGTCGGCGCCGCCGGCGGGACCCTTGACGAGGCCACCAGTGCGGCCATCGATCAGGCCCGTGGCGCGGGCTCGCCGCTTCCCGCATCGACCCTGCGAAGAATGGAGGCAGCCTTCGACGCGGACTTTTCCGACGTGCGCGTGCACACCGGGGGGCGGTCCGCGGTGCTGAACCGCTCGGTGACTGCGCGCGCCTTCACTACCGGCACCGACATCTTTTTCGGCGCGGGCGCATACGCACCTGGGACCCCGGCCGGTGACTACGTGCTGGCGCACGAATTGGGTCACGTCGTCCAGAGTTCACGGGTGGCGACGCCCCCCGAGCGCCAACACGACGAACATCCTGATCTCGGGCGCACCCTACGCCGGGCCGGACCGGCAGGGGCTCCTCCCGCCCGAGCATTTCCTCCCATCAGCGGTGATTTTGTGCTCCACCCGGGCGCTCTCGAAGCAAAGGCGGACATCGTCGATAATCCCGCCTCGGCGACCGGGCTTTCTGCAGCCGAGGCTGGCGGAAGTCACCTCCTCGAGCTGAAAGGTGATCCGCTGGACCGCATCGAGGCGGGATCGCGCTTCAAGATCGACATGATCGAGACGGCGGGTAACAACAGGATCATCCACCTGTCCGGGATCGGTGGCTCGGGATCGGAAAAGATGATCGCAAGCTACACGGCGGACGGAAAGAAGGTCACGGCGGCGGATGAACTCGCCCGGCTCGACGAGGAGCTGCCGGGTATGCAGTTCGAGGTCGTCGGCATCTCGGGGACACCTCGCGCCGCATCGGCCCAGACATTTGTCCAATTGAGGCAGGTTTAGGACGGCGCCAACTCAGGCGACCAGCCGGTCGCGCGGTCGTCATCGGGTAGGTCGGCTCAGAAACAGACTGCGCCCTGGGCCGCGGAGCCGACGAGCTTGGCGTACTTGCCGGCAACACCGAAGTTCAGGTTCTGCGGTCGCGGCTCCCATTCCGCCCGGCGGCGGTCCAGCTCAGCCGGATCGACCAGCAGGTCCAGGGTCTTGGCGCCCAGGTCCAGCTTGATCGGATCACCCTCGCGGACCAGCGCGATCGGCCCGCCGTGCGCCGCCTCCGGTGCGATGTGCCCGATGCACGGGCCGGTGGTGCCACCGGAGAACCGGCCGTCGGTGAGCAGCAGGACGTCCTTGCCCAGGCCGGCGCCCTTGATCGCGCCGGTGACGGCGAGCATCTCCCGCATGCCCGGGCCGCCCTTGGGGCCCTCCCAGCGGATGACGATGACGTCACCCTTGCCCAGGGTGCCGTTGGTGACCGCCTCCAGGACGCCGGCCTCACCGTCGAACACCCGGGCCGGGCCGGTGAACTCGTCGTACTCGATGCCGGCGCTCTTGATCACCGCGCCCTCCGGGGCCAGGGAGCCGTGCAGGATCGTGATGCCGCCGGTGGCGTGGATGGGGTTGGACAGCTTGCGCAGGACCTCGCCGTCCAGTTCCGGCGGGTTCAGCTCGGCCAGGTTCTCGGCCATCGTCTTGCCGGTGACGGTCAGCGTGTCGCCGTGCAGCAGGCCGGCGTCCAGCAGCGCCTTCATCACCACCGGCACACCCCCGATGCGGTCCACGTCGGTCATCACGTACCGGCCGAACGGCTTGACGTCGGCCAGGTGCGGGGTGCGGTCGCCGATCCGGTTGAAGTCTTCCAGGGTCAGCTCGACCCCGGCCTCGTGGGCTATGGCCAGCAGGTGCAGCACCGCGTTCGTGGAACCGCCCAACGCCATGACCACGGTGATGGCGTTCTCGAACGCCTTCTTGGTCAGAATGTCGCGCGAGGTGATGCCTGCGTCCACGAGGGCGACGACCGCCTCACCGCTGCGGACGGCGTAGGCGTCCCGGCGGGTGTCGGGGGCGGGCGGGGCCGCGCTGCCGGGCAGCGACATGCCCAACGCCTCGGCGGCGGCGGCCATCGTGTTCGCCGTGTACATGCCGCCGCAGGCACCCTCGCCCGGGCAGATGGCCTTCTCGATCTCGGTCAGCCGCTCCCGGCTGATCTTCCCGGCCAGGCAGGCGCCGACGCCCTCGAAAGCGTCGATGATGGTGACCGTCTCGCCGTCCAGCTGGCCGGGCAGCGTCGAACCGGCATAGAGGAACACCGCGGCGATATCCAGCCGGGCCGCGGCCATCAGCATGCCGGGCTCGGACTTGTCGCAACCGGCGAGCAGCACGCCCCCGTCGAGTTGTTCACCGCGGAACACCGTCTCCACCGAGTCGGCGATGACCTCCCGGCTGACCAGTGAGTAGTGCATGCCGCCGTGGCCCATGGAGATGCCGTCCGAGACGGAGATGGTGCCGAATTCCATCGGAAAGCCGTCGGCCGCGCGCACGCCCCGCTTGGCTGCCTTGGCCAGCCGGTCCAGCGACAGGTTGCACGGGGTGATCTCGTTCCACGAGCTGGCGACGCCGATCTGCGGCTTGTGCCAGTCGTCGTCGCCCATGCCGACCGCGCGGAGCATGCCCCGGGCCGGGGCGCGCTCGATGCCGTCGGTGACGATGTGACTGTGCGGCTTGCGGTGCGGCTTCCGAGCGGGGTCGGCGGTGGTAGCGCTCATGCCGCTGACACTACTTCGGCCCGGCCGGCGGGGAGAACTCGCTCACATGCGACACCGGAGGTGGCGGAACCCCACGACCAGCCGCTTACGCTCCATCTGGACTTGTTCGTAGACGAAGGGCGTACCCATGGCGAACCAGCCACCCGTGAAGATCGCCATCGCCTGTCAGGGAGGCGGCAGCCACACCGCGTTCACCGCCGGTGTGCTGAGCCGGTGGCTCGAGGACGACGCGCTGGACACCGTCGAGATCAAGGGTCTGTCCGGCACTTCGGGCGGCGCGATCTGCGCGTTGCTCGCGTGGTCGGCGCTCCTGGAGAAGAAGCCGGAGGAGGCCCGGCAGCGGTTGGCGTCGTTCTGGGCGGCCAATTCCGCGGCGTCCGCGGCGGAAAAGTTCGTCAACGACCTGGTCCTGGCGGCGTCCCGGATCTCCCACTACGTGGCCGCCCCCGCGGTCAGCCCCTACACCACGCCGACCTCGGTGATGTCGCTGGAGCACCTGCGGGCCTTGCTCAACGACGCCCTGGACTTCGCGGCGATCACCGCGCTGGCCGCCGACGCCGGCGATCGGGCGCCGCTGCTGCTGCTCGGCGCCGTGGACGTGCTGTCCGGCTCGTTCAAGGCGTTCAACAGCCACGAGGGCGAGATCAGCGTGGACGCGGTGCTGGCGTCGGCGGCGATCCCGAACCTGTTCAGGTCGGTTCCGGTCGACGGCAACCTGTACTGGGACGGCTTGTTCTCGCAGAATCCGCCGATCGGCGACCTGCTGTACACCGAGCCGGACGAGATCTGGGTGATCCAGATCAACCCGACCGAGCGGGTCACCGAGCCGACCAGCGTCATGGAGATCGAGGACCGGCGCAACGAGCTCAGCGGCAACCTGTCGCTGTACCAGGAGCTGAACTTCATCGAGCAGGTCGACTCGATGATCGAACGCGGCGTGATCCGCAGCGAGCGGTACCGCCCGGTCACCGTGCGGATCCTGGAGATGAACCGGCCGCCGTCCTCCGAGCGGCTGGGCTACGCGTCCAAGCTCAACCGCGATCCGGCGTTCCTGCGCGAACTGATCGAGCAGGGCGAGGAGCAGGCCGGGGAGTTCCTGGCCGCCCTTCGCTTCGAGAACGCGTTCGACTCCGGCGACCTCGAGGTGGTCCTGGACTGCTTCGCGCCGGACGCGCTGATCGCCTCGTCCAGCCCGTTCCGCCAGTTGGCGCCGTCCCGGGACCCGGAGGTGATCAGGGAGTACCTGTCCGATCGGCTGGCCGCGGGCGTGGTGATCGATCACAACCGCAAGCAGATCGTCAAGCGCAACCACGCCAAGTGGCGGATCCGCTCGACCGATCCGGCGGCCGTGGAAAAGATCGAGGGGATGGCCGTGGCGGATTTCCGGGACGGGAAGGTGGTCCGGTTCTCGCTGGGTACCGTCGATATGTTCCCGCTCGACCCGCTGGAGGAGTGAGTGCGCGGTCAGCCCGATCCGTCGGAGCCGGCCGCGTTCTCTCCCTCAGCACCCACCGCACTGGAGTCGGTACCACCATGACCATGATCGGTTTCCCACCGAATCCGGCCGACCGATGGTCGCTCGCCACCTGGCAGAACGCGCCGACGAACCGCTGGTCGTTCCAGCACATCCGGGAGGTCGTGCCGACCGCGCGGGTGTCCCGCGGGTCCACGCCGGCGCAGCCGTTGCCCATTGCGGGCGGATTCGACGGCGAGCAGGCGGTCTGGCGACTCGACGGCCGCTGGTCGACGGTGGCCGAGGTGATCACCGAGACGTACACCGACGGCTTCCTGGTGCTGCACCGCGGGCAGATCGTCACCGAGCAGTATCCCGGCGGAATGCCGGCCGACCGCCCGCACATCCTGATGTCGGTCTCCAAATCGGTGATCGGCTGCCTGGTCGGCATTCTGGCCGACGACGGCGCTCTTGACCTGTCGACCGCGGTCGACATCTATGTGCCCGAACTGGCCGTCTCCGGATACCGCGGCGCGACCGTGCAGGATGTGCTCGACATGCGGTCCGGGGTGGCCTTCTCCGAGACCTACCTGGACCCCACGGCCGAGGTGCGGCAGCTGGAGCAGGTCGTCGGCTGGG
>DATDBV010000605.1:0-2206 GCA_036524715.1 Nakamurella sp.
GCTGGCCCGGCTGGCCACGCTGCCCAGCCGGACGTTCGCCGACATCCCAGAGCCCCGGCGGGTGGTGCTGGACGAGGTCGCCGCGCGCAGCCTGAGCGTGCCGATCGTCATCGACTTCGCCGACGCGTGATATCAAGCCCCCTGGATGAAGCCCGTGGATGAAGCAAAGCCCAGCAGGACGTGAGCAGGAGAAAGCAGTGAGCGAGCCTTGGCGAGTGAACCATCAACACAGGCGGCGGCACCGCATCCGGGCGGCCGAGCTTGCGAGGCGACCTGGAAAGGTGGCGACGTGACCCAGCCCGACACCGCCCAGCAGATCGTCGCCCGCATCGCCGGCGAGCTCAACGCCCAGCCCTGGCAGGTGAAGGCGGCCGTCGCCCTGCTCGACGAGGGCGCCACCGTCCCGTTCATCGCCCGGTACCGCAAGGAGGTGACCGGCTCCCTGGACGACGCCCAGCTGCGGGATCTGACCGAGCGGCTGGACTACCTACGCGAGCTGGCCGACCGCAAGCAGGCGGTGCTGGAATCCATCGCCGGGCAGGGCAAGCTGACCGACGAGCTGGCCGCGTCGATCCGGGACGCGGAGACCAAGGCCCGGGTGGAGGACATCTACCTGCCGTTCAAGCCCAAACGGCGGACCAAGGCGCAGATCGCCCGCGAGGCCGGCCTGGAACCACTGGCCGACGGGCTGCTGCACGACCCAACGGTCAACCCCGAGGCGGCCGCCGCGGCTTTCGTCGACGCCGGGAAGGGAGTCGCCGACGGCGACGCCGCCCTGGCCGGGGCCAGGGCCATCCTGACCGAACGATTCGGCGAGGACGCCGATCTGGTCGGTGAGCTGCGCGAACTGCTGTGGCAGCGGGGCCGGCTGGTCAGCATTGTTCGGGACGCCGGGCACGCCGACGCCGCCCGGTTCGCGGACTACCACGACTTCACCGAATCGCTGAGATCGATGCCGTCCCATCGGATCCTGGCGATGTTCCGGGGAGAGCACACCGGGGTCCTGACCCTCACCGTCGATCCCGAGTCCGAACCGTCGGAGGCGGCCGTCCCGGCGTCGCTCTCGGACTACGAGCGGCGGATCGCGGGCGCCTTCGGCATTGCGGACCGGGGCCGCCCCGCCGACCGTTGGCTGACCGACACCGTCCGCTGGGCCTGGCGCACCCGGATCGCGGTGTCGCTGGGCATCGACGTGCGGACCCGGCTGCGGCAGTCCGCCGAATCCGACGCCGCGGCCGTGTTCGCCGCCAACCTCAAGGACCTGCTGCTGGCCGCCCCGGCCGGCGGACGGGCGACCCTGGGCCTGGACCCCGGATTCCGGACCGGGGTGAAGGTGGCGGTGGTGGACGGCACCGGCAAGGTGGTCGCCACCGACACCATCTACCCGCACCAGCCGGCCAACAGGTGGGACGCCTCGCTGGCCGCCTTGCAAGGGCTGGTCGGCGCGCACGCCGTCGAGCTCGTCGCCATCGGCAACGGCACGGCGTCCCGGGAGACCGACAAGCTGGCCGCGGACCTGGTCAAGCGCTGTCCGGGCCTGACCAAAATCATGGTGTCCGAGGCCGGTGCGTCGGTGTACTCGGCCTCGCCCTACGCGTCCAGCGAGCTGCCCGACCTGGACGTGTCGCTGCGCGGCGCGGTGTCCATCGCCCGCCGCCTGCAGGACCCGCTGGCCGAGCTGGTCAAGATCGACCCCAAGTCGATCGGCGTCGGTCAGTATCAGCACGACATCGCGGAGTCGACGCTGACCCGCTCGCTCAACGCGGTCGTCGAGGACTGCGTGAATGCCGTCGGCGTCGAGGTGAACACGGCGTCCGTGCCGCTGCTGTCCCGGGTGTCCGGGGTGACCACCACGCTGGCCGAGAACATCGTCAAGCACCGGGATGTCAACGGCCCGTTCACCTCCCGCCAGGACCTCAAGCAGGTCGCCCGGCTCGGACCCAAGGCCTACGAGCAGTGCGCCGGGTTCCTGCGGATCCGCGGCGGCACCGATCCGTTGGACTCCTCCGGCGTGCACCCGGAGGCGTACACGGTGGTCCGGCGCATCCTGGTCCGCACCGGCGGCGACGTGCGGAACCTGGTCGGCAACACCTCGGTGCTGCGCACCCTGCGGCCGCAGGAGTTCACCGACGACACCTTCGGGGTGCCGACGGTCACCGACATCCTGACCGAACTGGAGAAACCCGGACGGGACCCGCGTCCGGCG
>DATDBV010000606.1:0-10357 GCA_036524715.1 Nakamurella sp.
CCACCACCGGGTGGCGAACATCCACCGGTGCAGCCGGTCACCGGCATGACCGAAATGGGCGTCGCGGCTCTGGCCCTCGCCGGTGCCGTAGCCGTCGAGCGAGATGGCGAAGTTGTGGACGCGAACGAGTGACATGGCAGCCTCTCCTTTGGTCGGAGTCATCTTTCCTCGTGTTCAGAGTCATCTGTGGTCACTGTGCGGTCGGCGATCACAGTGCCGTCCGTCGGACCGCGAGGGCAGTCGCGGCGACCGCGATCGCGGACGATCGGACATCCGTATCTGACCGGGCGGGCACGTGCGTGGTGTCGCTGGACCGGGCATAGCTCGAACACATGTCGAGTCATCATAACATGAACAGTCGTGTTCGACAACCGTGGTCTGGATGGGCCTGACGGTCACCGGCCCTTGACACCCGCACCGAGAAACCGCCGAGGCCGCCGGAGCCCCAGCGCCGCACAGTCGCCAAGCGGGTAATCAGTTGCGTCATTGCGTGGGTCGGCCGACGGGCGGAAGCGAGGGGTGGGGCCGGGCCGTTCGTCCAGCCGTCCCTGCCTCATGGGGTGTCGATCGGCGGCGGACGGGTGCGGCTACCGCCCGGGCGGGTAACGTCGTGTGACGTGGGTTCGCAGGTCACCACCCGGCCGGTGCTCGAGCGTGATCTGGACGCGTTGTCCGGCCTGTTCGGTGCGCAGTGGTCCACCCGGCACTGCTGGTGCATGGCGTTCTGTTCGACCGGCCGTCAGTTCAGCTTCGGATGGTTCGGTGGTGGCAACGCGCGGCGCTTCGCCGCGATGGCCGCGCGCAGTCCGAACCCGATGGGGATCCTGGCCTTCCGGGAGGTGTCGGCGGGCGAGGAGGTTGTCGGCTGGTGCGCGTGCGGGCCGCGGTCCCGTTATGCGGGCGCGGCCACGACCCGGACGGCGATGATCCGTGACTTCGCGCAGCAGGAGCATGCGACGGTCTGGTTCGTGCCGTGCTTCTTCGTCAGGGCCGGGTTCCGTGGGCAGGGAGTCACCGGCGCGCTGTTGGGTGCGGCGGTGGAGCTGGCGCGAGGGCAGGGCGCGATGGCCATTGAGGGGTGGCCGATCGCCGGGATATCGGTTCGGGGTCGGCGCCCGTGGGGCGCGAGAGAACTTTCGAGGATGCGGGTTTCACCCGTGTCGCCACCCCGGCCGCGGGAAGAGTCGTCATGCGTTTGACGTTGGGTTCCGCCACCTGATGAGTCGGCGGTATGACGCGGTCGACCTGGATGGATCGATTCTGGGACGCAGGGAAGGCACTGACCACGCCTTCGTCGATTGCGAACGCTGCACAGTTGTTGACTTCTCTCGGAGAAGCGCCAACTCCTCACCAGAGTCGGCCAAGACCCAATGCCAGGTAGCCAAAGTTGATCATGCTGTTTCCGCTGGTCCTCGGCGTGGCGTGACGCGTGTGGCCGGTGTGATCAGCGGAATCGGGGTCGGTCGGCGTCAAAAAGGGCCGGCCCGGCCGAGGCAGGCCGGCCACGCCGCCATCCGTCGCCGCTCATGCGACGACCGGGTCGGCGACGACGACCAGATTGCTGTCGTAGGAACGCACCTCGGGATACCACCGCCCCGAGCAGGTGATGAGGACCAGGCGATGCGGTCCGCTTTGATCGAACGCGTCGCTGTCCGAGGCCAAGGCCTCCTTCTTGACCAGGGTCGCCGAGTCCACCCGGTAGGTCAGGACGTCGGGGCCCGATCGGAGCGTGACCAGATCGCCGACCTGAACCAGCAACAGTTCGGCGAAGAAGCCGAGGCCCTGGTACCTGGAGTCCACGTGTCCGGCGATGACGGTCGAGCCGAACGGATCGCCCGCGTCGGCGCTGCCGTCCCACCAGCCGACGTGACCGACGTCGGTGGGAACCTGCAGCACGCCGTCCACGGTCGGCACTGGCTCGACGTCGGCACTCTCCCCGCTCGGCAGCTCGATCAGCTGGGGTACGAACCGAACACGTGCACTCGGGGCGGTCGTGCCCTCCCGGACGGCGGATGGAGAGGTCGCGGTGAGCGTGCCCCGGGTCGTCGGCGCGGCCGATGACGGCGTCGCCGAGACCATCGGGACACTGCTGATTCCCGTCGAGTCCGTAGACGCCGGCGGGACGGTCCAGGCCGAACACGCCACGGCCAGCCACGGCAGCAGGAACAACAGGGCCGGCAGACGCCGAGCCGCGGGAATCGATCCGGTCAACCGCGCAACAGCTGAAGCAGGCGGGCGATCACCCGCAGAATGACCGCCGATCCGCCGGTTCCGGTGTCGACCATGGTGGGTTGCGCCGACCCGCTCTCGGGCAGCTGGATGAGGTGCACGGCCACGTTCATCGTCGACGCCGCAGGATCACCCACTGCGTACACCCGGTTCAGCGAACCCCCCTGAACCGTCAGGTTCACCGGCCCGAACACGACCGGCGACGCCTCACCGGTGGGCACGATGTCAACGCTGTAACCGCCCGCAGGCACGACGAGGTTCAGCGACTCACCGTTGGCCACATTGGCGAAGAGCACCTTGCCGTCGACCCGGATGTCGGCCGGCGGGACCGCGGCCGTATGGGCCACGGTGAGAGACGCCTTGTCGCTGGAGACCCCGGTCATGTCATTCGGGAATCGGGTGACGATCGGGGGATCGCCCGCGGCCGTGGTGAGGTGCAGGACCAGGTCCGAATTGGAGCCGGCCGGCGCGTCGACGATGTTCTGGGCCACGACCTTTCCGTTGCCGTCGGTGAACGTCAAGGTTCTGGTTCCGGCGCTCACCTCGATCGGTCCGGCGACGGCGGTGGTCGACAGGTCGTCGGCCACGGTCGTTCCGTCGACCGCCACGTCGATCGCCGCACCCGGCAGGCCCTGGATGAGATAGAGCGTCGCCGAATCGGCCTCGGCGGTGGCGGCCGCGGCGCTGCCACCCGCCGCACCCAGCGCGCCGGCCGCGACGAGCGCCACGGCAACCACGAAGGCGCGTCCAGTCATCTTCATGCCATTCCCCCGAATGGGTTCCGTTCACTCTTTGAGCACGCCAAGGACTGTCCCCGCAGCCTATTCCTCACTACGGTGAGTGAGTCAATACCTGCGTGACGATATTTCCTCTCGATCGCATCCGGAGGGTCGGATGGCCAAGCATGCCCGCGACAGCGGCCCGGCCACCGAGGTCAACGGTCCGACGCCCGTTCATGATCGACCTCCCGGCGGTGCCGCGGCCGGGCCGCGGCATGCCACCTCCACCCGCACGGGGATCCGCCGCCTCGTCGGCATCGCGGTCTGCCTCGTGCTGGCCGGCGCCGCGGTCGGCTACGTCGTCGTCAACGGCAATCCCAGCCGGGCGACCATCGACGGCGCGGGAGCGCCAGCGTCCGCGACGGCCACCGATGGCGGGCAATCCGGGGCACCGACATCGACGGTGCCGACCGCGCAGACGGTGCCGGAGACGGCCGTCGGCTCGGTGAGAGCAACTGGCGCGGGCGGACCGCCGAGGCCCGTGCCATCCACCGGAGCCGGGGTCACCAGGCCGGGCATCCTGCTGATCGCGGCGCCGGCGTCGGACGGCTCCTTCGAGGTCGACGAGCGGGTGTGGCTGGGGCAGTCGGTCAACGCGCTGACACTCCGCCCCGCACAGGTCGACCGGGCCGGCCGTCAGTTCGCCTCCACCTCGGGGACGGCGACCCAGGTCCGGCTCAGCGCCGGCGATCGAACCGTCACCGTTCCGGACGAGCTCGTCGACCGGGCATCGACCGTGCCGGTCGCCGAGGGCGATCATTTCGAACTGCGTTATCGGCTTGCCGACGTCACCGTCATCAGCACACCGTCCACGGCCGGCCGTGCGCTGGCCGCGATCGGGCCGTTGACCGGGAATGTGGGGGAGGACCTCCCGGTTCACTTCATCGTGACCGGACCCTCCGTGCTCGGCCTGAACTGCCCGCTGCTGCCGTTCGCCGAGCAGTCCTGCGGGAGCCGGACACCAACGGGACCAGGTTTCGAGCACGAACTGCCGGCGCGTCTGGCGCTGGCCACGGTGCAGTTCGATCTACCGCCGGCATGAGCGCAGGGTGGGCGGGAGGGCTCGAAGTCAGAGCGAATAATGAACACAGCGCCGTCGGCCGCCGCGGGGCGACCGAGCCTGCGAGGTGCCTCTACGTCCTGGTGCCCGGCCGGGCAATGCTTGGCGACCTCCGCCGAGCTCGGCCGGCTGAGCATCGAGCGCAAGCAGATCGTCTCCTCTGCGGCTGAGCACCACCCATGCAAGATCGGCCCGGCATGATGGGGTCATGCACGTCCACCACCATGGGCAAGGCCCAACGGACGACGAGCCGTCCGACGAACAGCTGCTGGATCTGGCCGGTCGGATGAACGCGCCGGAGAACGAGATCCCCGCGGCCGTCCCGATCAGCACCCTGCTCGCCCGTACCGACGACGTCGCCATCGCCCTGATCGGCGCCCAGGCCTACAGCGCCGGACTGCGTTTCGACCTGGCCGTGCGGCTGCGACAGGAGCCACGCGGCACGATGGCGCAGAAGTCCTTCGCCCTGCTGCACGGATATCCGGAGCAGGGCTCCGACGATCCGTTGCTGCTGGGTGTCGAATACGCCGACGGACGCACCGCCACAAACATCCCGGGCGCCGGGTGGGCGTTCGGACCCGTCGGTGCGGATCCCGACCAACCCTCGCTGTCGCCCGCCGGCGGGGGCGGCGGCGGGCGTTCGTACGACCAGTCGTTCTGGCTGACGCCGTTGCCCCCAGCCGGGCCCCTGCTGGTGATCTGCGCGTGGTGGGCCGTCGGCATCGCGGAGACCCGGACTACGCTGGACGGGGCTGCCATCCTGGCGGCGGGATCCCTGGCGGTCACACTGTGGCCGCCCTTACCGCCCCAGGACCGGGAACCGTTCGAACCGCGAATGCCACGGGTGCCCGACGGAGGCTGGTTCGCCGAGGTGGTGGCCCGGGGGCAGCGGGGACCCGACCCGACCGGGTGATCACCCCGGGGTTCACGAGCCCGGACGCCGGCCGCCGCCGGGGCCCACCCGGGCCGCGGCACCGGCCGGGTAGGCGCCGCGACCCGCTATCTCCCGTGCACGCGCGATGCGCTCGCCCAGACCCTTCATGTCCATGTGTGTTTCGCGACGATCCGACCCGATGGTCTGCGATTCAGCTTGGCGCTGGTCCCGACGTGTCGATGCGTCTCATGGTCGGACGCGCCCATCTGGGTGTACGTGTCGTGCCGCAAGTCGGGCATGGCCGATGGCCGCCCGGGGTAAGTTGCAGCAGGCAGCCAGCCACTTGACCCTCGGCGGGGGTCAGCGGCCCGAGCCGTTCCCCGCGAAGGAGAATCGATGGAGCCGAACCGGACGCCGGTCCTCGACGATGTTTTCGCGGCCGCCGACACGTTGACGGTCTCTGCGCGGCTCCGGTTGACGTCGCTGTTGGCTCTGCCCGGGTATGCCCCGGCGATCCTGCCGAGGCAGCTCGCATCGGCCCCGTTGCCGGCCGATGCGGGGGCCCGAGAAGCCGTCCGTGCTGCGATCGAGGCCGACCTTGGGCAGCAGGCGCTGGCAACCTTGGCGCCGTGTCGCCTCGATGCCGTCGTCCCGACGCTGGCGCACTGCGATGCCGGCGCCCCGGCCCGCCGCGCGCCGACCCGTTTGCGTGGTCAGCTCGCGAACCACCTCAGCGGACCACCAATCGGTGAACTCACGATCGGCGAGATCTCGAGCTGGTCCGGGTTCGGCCCGAGGCGAGTCGCGCTATTGGTCGGGGCTGCGGTGGGGGCCGCCATGGATGTCGTCGGGTCCGGCTGCCCGATCCCGGTCGGCCCCGAGGGCCAGACGACGGCCGCCGACGATGTGCACCAATGCCTGTCCTTCCTCGATGATGCACTGGCCGCCGCCGGGGACGATCGAGACCGGGGTGTTTTCGAGAACGCGGTGTTGCCGCTGGGCCCATCGGTGACGCGACCGGAGCTGGCCCTCGCGCTCGGGATCGGCCCTGAACGGGTCCGGCGGCTGGGCGCCCGGGCGGCACAGCGGGTGGACGCCGTCCTTGGCGTGGCCCAGACTGCCGTCCGTGAATTTGCCGCCTCGGTGTCCGATCGGCTCGGCGTGGCAGCCCCGAGGGCCGCCGTCGACGAGTTGGTGGCCTGGTTCGGGCTTCCGGGGTTGCCCGACAGCAGGTCGCGGCTGTTGTTGTGGATGGCCGGGCCGTATCGGGAGCTCGACGGACACCCCGACTGGGTCGCCCTCGACAGGTCGGGGCTGGTCGCCGAGACCAGACGGCTGATCCACGAGGACGGCGGGGTGCGCCCGGTCGAGCATGTCGTCAGGGAGTTGCACATGGTGGGGATCGCCGCCGAACATGCGCAGGATTGGCTTTCCCGCCAATCGGTTCGGATCAGCGACGGCCTCGTCGTGGCGACCACCGGGTCGCCCGGTGATGTCGCCGAGCGAGCCCTGCACGCACAGGGCCGGCCGATGTCGGTCGATGAGATTGCGGGGTGGGTCCCCGGCGGCAAGGGTGGGACCGAGTCGCTGTGGTCAGCACGTGACCGGCGTTTCCTGCTCACCGCTGGCGATGCGCTTGCGTTGGTCGAATGGGGAGATTACCCGGCCGCGGCCTCGGCCTGACCGGCCCCGCGTCCCACGTTCCGCCGGACCGTTCACTACCCTGGTTGCGGATCAGGGTCAGCCTCGTCCACCCTCCGGTCGATGGTGGCCGCGAGATGAACTTCTCGGGAGAATCACGGTGAGCAACCGGAGCATGGAAGATGCGCTCGACGATATCGAGCGCGCCGCCGAAGGAGCGGTGCGTCACGCGGCCGCGGTCCTCACGGAAGCCAAACGGATCAAGTCAGCCGCCGCTTCCGGCCAGTTGCGGGCGCTGCGTCAATCGTTGGAGTCCATTACGCGATTGGCCGACCTGGCTACCGACTCGGCCCGCGATCTGAAGGCACGCTGGAGCTTCGACGAACAGGCGTACTTCGCGTCTGGCGCGTACACCGCGGAGGTCCTGGGGATCGCCGCCGAGGAGGGTCTGTCCGCCTTCGAGTCCGACGATCGGATCTTGAGCTACCCCGCGATCGTGTCGTTGTCGGCGTCGGATACCGCCGTCCTGATCGACAAGAAGAAGGACCGCAGGGTTCGTCCGTCGGTGCTCGTCCGGACCTTGAAGGCGCTCCAGGCCAAGCCGCCCAAGTTCAAGCCCGAGGCCTTCCTCGAGGCGCTGGCCGCCTCGTACGACCTGGTTGTCGCGCTGCGTCGGGTCAAACCGGGTGCGACGGTCAAGCTGGCCGACATCTATTCCGTACTCACCGTCCTACCCGGATCGTCGCGGGACTACACCCGCCAGGAGTTGGCTCGCGATCTGTACCTGCTCGATCAGAGCGGTGTCACCAACGCCCGGGACGGACGAACACTCGAACTCCCCGCCAGCGCGCTCACCCGGGGCTCCGGCGTCCTGCGTACGGTGACCCGCTCCGGTCAGGAGAAGCTCTATGCCGGCCTGAGTTTCACCGGTGGCACGCCGTGATCGACGCCGGCGACTACGCCGAGTTCTTGGCCACCGAGTACCTCGATTCGTACATCGCGGATGGCGGCGCCGCGGTGAAGTTCGTCGTCGTCCCGAACGTCGAGGAGGCTGAGCAGTTCAGCCGAACCGTGCGCGACCGGGCGGCGACCGCCGGATACGTTGCGGCGGACGTGGACGCCGTCGATGTGCGGGTGCACATGATGGATCAGGTGTTCTTCGCCGTGGCCCGGCAGGTCGACTGGGACGCGCTCGCCGCCCGACGGGTGCGGGCCGCCTTCGCGGCAGTCGACTACCCCGTCGCCGACGCGGGCGACGACATCTCGGTCGAGGCGGTGGCCGCCTATCACCGGGTGGACCCGGGCGAACTCAGCCGCGACGTCAACCGCCACCTGCAACGCGCGGTCTTCCACGACTACGCCATGGTGCAAGAGTTCCGGGTGGCGATGCTCCGGCTGTGCCAGTCCCAGTTGCGAACCGGCCAGGTGACCGAGGCAGAGCACAACGCCGTCCTGGAGTGGTTACGCGGCGAACTCCGGCAGATCTCGCTGCTGCGCAGCGCGATGATCTTCCGCCGCATCGGACGCCACAACGCTCGCCAGTTGCTGTTCTCCCTCGCCCACTGGCTGGCGGTCGACGGGGGTGCGGGTCTGCTCCTGGAAGTGGATCTGCGCCGCTTCGGCTTCGCCCGGCGCCCTGCGCCCGAGGAACGTCACGGGCTCTATTACACGAAGGCGGCCCTGCTGGATGGTACGAGCTGCTGCGCCAGCTGATCGACAACACCGACGAGCTCTCGCACTGCTGCGTGGTGGTCGTGGCGGCTCCCGAGTTCATCTCCGATGTACACCGGGGCGTGGACGCGTATCAGGCACTGAAGCTGCGCATCTACGACGAAGTTCGCGACCGCAAACGGGACAACCCCTACTCGTCGTTGGTCCGGTTGGGTTCGGCATGAACGGGCCGGCCGTGCAGGGTGTGTCGCTGCCGAACCGGCGGGCGTTGGAAGCACTGCGCGCAGGAGTGCCGAACCGCGACGCGGTTGCCGTGCTCGGCTCGCACCAAACGGCGGTGCAGGACCGTTTCTCGCAGCTGCTCGATGCCGTCGGCTCCCGGCCCGGCGACGAACCGGCTGGGGGGATGCTGATCAGCGGCGGGTTCGGCGCCGGCAAGAGCCACATCCTCGAGCACCTGACTCACCTCGCGCTGGAGGCCGGGTTCGTCGTCTCCAAGGTGGTCATCTCCAAGGAGACCGCACTGCACGACCCGGGCAAGGTGTTCGCCGCGGCGATCGCCGATGCCCGGGTCCCCGGCAAGGCGGGGTCGGCGATCGACGAGATCGCGAACGGTCTGCGCTCCGATTCGGCGGAGTACGCGGCGCTGTACCGCTGGGTGCACGGCGACGATGCTCCGGTCGACAGTCGCTTCGCCGCAAGCCTTTTTCTGTACGAACACGCCCGTGGGGACGCCGAGTTCGCCGACCGGATCGTGCGGTTCTGGGCGGGTGATCCGCTGCCCGTGGCGGACCTGCGCCGCCGGCTCAAGGAGGCGGGTGCCGCAGCGACCTACCGGCTCGCCGCGGCCAAGGAACGCGATCTTGCCCTCCAGCGTTTCCGGTTCGTCCCCAGGTTGATCACCGCCGCCGGCTACCGCGGCTGGGTCGTCCTGCTCGACGAGGTCGAGCTGATCGGCCGCTATTCGCTGCTGCAGCGGGCCAAGTCCTATGCCGAGGTGGCCCGTTGGGTTCGCGGCGACCGAGACGACCCGGATGCGCCGATCGGGGCGGTGCTGACGACTGTCGACGATTACGAAGCCCAGGTGCTCGTCGGCAAGAACGATCTCGAGCTCATCGGAAAGCGGCTGAGGCTGAAGGGGACCACCGAACACGAGCTACTGGCCGGGCTCGCCGAGGCGGGGATGCGGGTGATCGAACGGGACCAGATCCGCCTACAACCGCCCGACCGCGACGAGCTGGACGCCACCTACACCAAGCTCAAGCAGGTGCACGCGGCAGCCTTTGACTGGGACCCGCCGGATGTCGAAGGATTGGAACGCCTTCCGTCCAACCGCATGCGTCAGTATGTTCGGGCATGGATCAACGAATGGGACCTCCGACGCCTCGACCCGTCCTATGTGCCGGATATCTCTGCCGGCGACCTGGTCGTCGACTACTCCGACGCGCTCGAGGGTGTCGACTCCGATGACGGGTTCGGTGTCGGCGGCGGTTCAGGTGTTGCCGTCAGTTCGGACGGCGCCGGCGATGCGGGTGCCTCGAGCGTGGACGGCGCCCCACCTGGCCCGTCGTGACCGAGTTGGACGAGGTGACCGCCGCGGTCGGCACCGGACGACGCACCGTCACCCAGGTTCGTGACGCGCTCAGAGCCTCCGGTCGGGTGTCGATCACCACGGCCGACGTGCTGCGGGTGCTCGGCACCCACCCGCACCGGTTCCGAGCCGACGACGGCGATCCGCCACGGTGGTGGCCTGCTGCTGACGCACAGGGGTCGTCGGCGCCGCGGCCGGTGGTGCAGCCGGTTTCGGGATCCGCCGTGGGTGCCCGCGGTCCGGCGGGCGAGCTCTACGCCTGGCAGATCGAGGCGCTGGACGCGTGGCGACGGCGCGCCGGCCGAGGTGTGATCGAGGCGGTCACCGGGACCGGCAAGACGATGGTCGGCATCTGTGCCGTCGCCGAAGAAATCGCGCGGGGTGGCCAGGCGTTGGTGCTCGTGCCGACCTGCGAACTGCTGGAGCAGTGGGCGAAGGTGCTTGCGCGGCATGGGCCGAATCACCTCCGGATCGGCCGTCTCGGCGGCGGCCATCGTGACGATCTCGGCCAG
>DATDBV010000607.1:0-3729 GCA_036524715.1 Nakamurella sp.
CGGCCCGAAAGGGCGTGTTCTGCACACTCAAGAGTTGGCCGTCTCCGGGGGTCCCGCCAGGCACCGGTAGCGCAGCAGCACCACCCCCGCCGGAAACGACTTCGGCGGCTCGACCTGCGCAAACCGGGTGGCCGCCGTGCCGTCGGGAAAGAGCCTCTTGCCCTTCCCGAGCACAACCGGACACAGCCACAGGTTCACCTGGTCGACCAGGGCCTCGCGGAACAGGGTCTGCAGCAGGTTCGCGCTGCCCCAGGTGTGGATCTGGGAATGCCGCTCCCGCAGGTCACGGACCTGCGCACCCGCGTCGGTGAGCTGGGTGCTGACGTCCCAGGTCAGGTCGGGGGCGCCGCGGGACGCGACGTACTTGGGGACCCGGTTGAACACCCGCCCGGTCGCGTTGTCCTCGCCCGGCCAGTAGGGGCGCCAGATGTCGTACGTGGTGCGACCCAGCAACAGCGCGTCGGATGCCTGCACGTCCGCAACCATCTGTTCGCCGAACTCCGAACTCCCGAACGGGCGCTCCCAGCCGGCGTACTCGTAGTCCCCGTCCTGCTCGGTGGGGCCGCCGTTGGCCTGGATCACGCCGTCCAGCGTGGTGATCATGTTGACGTGCAGCTCACCCATCGCGAGGTCTCCTCATCGTTCTCGTTGTGCCATCGTGACGACTCGCGCGGTTCCCCGAAATCATCGGCCCCCGCCGAACGCCAGGCCAGCCGGGTGCCGACCGGCAGGCCGGTTGCGGACCGGCACCATCCGAGGTACATTAGTTAAGTAACTAACCACCCAAGCGGTGAACCATGGATCCTTCGGAGGCGATCGTGCTGGACGAGGGGACGCCCCTGTTCCTGCAGATCGCCCAACGGCTGTCCTCGGACATCGTCGAGGGCGCCCTGGCCGAGGGGTCCCGGGTGCCGTCGACCAACGAGTTCGCCGCGTTCTTCCGGATCAACCCGGCGACGGCGGCCAAGGGCATCAACATCCTGGTCGACGACGGCGTGCTGGAGAAGCGTCGCGGCATCGGGATGTTCGTCGTCGCCGGGGCCCGGGATCGCCTGATCCAGTTGCGCCGCAAGGAGTTCGCCGAGCAGTACATCGAGCCGCTGCTCGCCGAGGCCCGCCGGCTCGGCATCACCACCGCCGAGCTGGTGGATCTGCTCCGGCGGACGCCGGAACCAGGGCAAATGCAACAGCTTTCGACCACACGAGAAGGGGAGGCATCATGACCACCGCCGTTGTCGTCGATCACGTATCACGTCGCTACCGCGGAGTGACCGCCCTCGACGACGTTTCGGTTTCCGTCGCCGAGGGCAGCATCACCGGGCTGCTCGGCCGTAACGGGGCCGGCAAGTCCACGCTCATGCGGATCGTCACCGGGCAGGAGTTCACCTCCACCGGCACGGTCCGCGTGCACGGCCGCAATCCCGTCGAGCACGATGACGTGCTGCGCACGATGTCGTTCGTCAAGGAAAGCCAGCTCTACCCCGACATCAAGGTCAAGCGGGTGATCGAGGCGGCCTCCTGGTTCTACCCGAACTGGGACCACCGGCTGGCGGCCCAGCTCATCGAGGACTTCAATCTGCCGTTGACCCGTCCGGTCAAGAAGGTGTCCCGGGGCCAGCACTCCGCGGTCGGCATCGTCATCGGGCTCGCCTCCCGGGCCGAGATCACCTTGTTCGACGAGCCGTATCTGGGTCTGGACGCGGTGGCCCGGCAGATCTTCTACGACCGGCTGCTGGCCGACTACGCCGAGCGCCCGCGGACGGTCCTGCTCTCCACCCACCTGATCGACGAGGTCGCCAACCTGCTCGAACACGTGGTGGTGATCAACGCGGGACGGATCGTGGTCGACTCGCCCGCCGACGAACTGCGCGGTCGGGCGGTGACCGTCAGTGGCCTGGCCGCCGCGGTCGACGAGTTCGCCAGCAATCGCGAGGTGCTCAGCCGGCAGGGCATCGGGTCCCTTGCCTCGGCCACCGTCAGCGGGCCGATCGACGACCTGGCCCAGGCCCGGGCCCGGGAGATGAACCTGGAGATCGAGCCCGTCTCCCTGCAGGAGTTCGTGGTGCGTACCGCGGGCCGGCCGACGGGCACCGACCTCACGGAAAGGATGAGCGCATGAAGCAGGCTTGCCGAATGAATCATGGGCGCCGGGCCGACGCCGGGACGGGGGCGGCATCCACCGGCGGCGGCCCTGGCCCGGTGACGGCATGAACGCCGCCGCCATCGGTCGCGTCGCCCGGCTGCACCTGGTCGACCGCTACTCCTACACCTGGCTGGTCTGGGGCGTGCTCGCGTTCACCTTCGCCATCAACGTCGCGATCTTCGCGGTGCTCCCGCAGACGCAACCGGACGGCAACTACACCGGCGCGCTCGTCACCATCTACGTATTCATGGCGGTCATCGGCGTGCAGGCCGCGACGAAGTTCCTACCGTTCGCGATGACCCTCGGCGTCAGTCGCCGCACCTACTTCGTGGGCACGCTGGCCCTGGTTGTCGGCCTCTGTGCGTTGTACTCGGCGGTGCTGACCGTGCTGTGGTGGCTCGAGGGGCTCACGGACGGCTGGGGATTGAAGCTGCACTTCTTCCGCGTGCCGTGGATCCTGGACGGGCCGTGGTACCAGGTGCTGCTCACGAACTTCGTGCTGATGTCGCTGGTGTTCCTGTTCGGACTCTGGGCCGGCCTCATCTACCGGCGGTTCGCGCTCGTCGGGTCGGTGGTGTTCTTCGCCGCGATCACCGTGGTGCTGGTGGGTGCGGCGATCCTGATCACCTGGTGGCAGGCGTGGCCGAGGGTCTGGCGGTTCCTGGTCGATCTGAACATCCTCGGGGCCAGCCTGCTTGTCGCCCTGGTGGCGGTGGTGGTCAGCATCGGCGGCTACCTGACCATCCGGCGGATCACGGTCTGAGGCCGGCAACGACGAAGGCCGCGACCCGGGCGGGTCGCGGCCTTCGTCGCGTGCGGTGGATCAGGCGGGGCCGGGCACCTTGACCGGTAGCTTGGCGCCGGCCGATTGCGCGACCAGGGCCGTGAAGTAAGTCAGCGCGGCGGTGGTGACCACGGCGATGAACACGCCGAATCCCGGGCCGTGCGAGTACCCGGTGTAGCCGAGCGCGGAGCCGCCGTACAGGAACGTCTGGATCATGACGATCAGCATCAGGACGAAGGAGGCCGCCGCCGCGTAGGCCAGCCAGTCGGGCTTGATCTGATTCGGCTTGATCACGCCGAACACCTGCAGCGCGTAGACGATGCCGACCGCCACTGCCAGCAGGACGGGCAGCCACCACCACAGGGACCAGCCGTTCAGCGACACCGTGAACTCGATGATCGTCCCCGAGCCGGTGACCGACCAGAACGGGAAGAAACTGACGATCAGGGTCAGCAGCGCCGACCCGAGCACGCCCCAGCCGGCGATCGTCAGCTTGGACACGTCGAAGCTCGGCTTCGGACCGCCCGCCGGCGGCGGATAGGCGCTCGGCGCTCCCGGATAGCCGGGCTGGCCGCCGGGTGGCCCGTAGGCGCCGGGCGGGGGATACCCGGGCTGCTGGTAGCCGGGCGGCGGACCCGCCTGGAACCCGGGGGGTGGCGGACCCTGTTGATAGTCCGGAGGCGGACCCTGCTGGTACCCCGGTGGGGGTCCCTGCTGGTAGCCCGGTGGCGGTCCCTGCTGGTAGCCCGGTGGCGGTCCGGCCTGGTAGCCCGGCGGCGGGCCCTGCTGGAACCCTGGAGGC